>CAJXVL010000102.1 GCA_913061205.1 uncultured Flavobacteriaceae bacterium
GGAGATGTGTATAAGAGACAGTTATTTTACTTTCTTAGGCATATTTATTACCTTGTTTATGGTATGTAAGATATTGTTAACAATAGAAAATCTCAAACTTTTATCAAATAAAATCTTATTTGTAATATTTATTATTTTTGGTTATACTGTTTTAAGATATCTTTTTATACATAGAATTCAGGAGTTATATGACCTCCGATTTCCTATAGTTTTAATAACCACTCCTTCTGTCTGTGCTTTCCCTATTCTATTTTATTTGTATATCAAAACTGTACTTTACAATCAAAAAAGCTTTATAAAAAAAGACTTCTATCATCTTCTTGTATTTATTTCTATGTATATACTTTACGAATATCCATACAAATTAAATCTATATAATGGAGAGATTGTTAGCGAGGAATATCTTTATTGGTCCAACTACTTTAGAGCCAATAATTTTCCTGATTGGGTTTTAGTTATTAGGACTATTCTAAATATTGTTTACAGCTTATTATCCTATCGCATTTTGTTTAAATATTTTAAAACTAAATCTGCGTCAATTCAAATAAATAAAGTTAAAAAATGGCTCTTTACTTTTGCCAATGTAAAATTTATATTGACAATAGTAAATCTAATAATAGTTACGTTTGTTTTGGGTTTAGGCAAAACAAATGATTTTTCTGTAGATGTTATAGTATTATCAATAGTATTAATAATGTTAACTCTTATATTAATAGTATATAAAAATAAAAATATCTTATACAATATCCCTGAATACGTAAACTCAAATAATTATTATAATTTAAAAGTAAAACAAGAAGTAAATTTAAATGAGGTATTTAAAAATATCACTCATGAAATTTTTATTCAAGAATTATTCCTTAATAAAGATTTTAAATTAAGCTGGCTATCCGATAATTTGAATATAAAACAAAAGCACATCACGCTTGCTATTTCAGAAAATGGTTTTGAAAATTTTTCAGCATATTCAAACCATTTTAAAATCGAGAAGGCCAAACAATTAATTAAAGCAGGATACCTGGATAATTTTAGCATAGAAGCTCTAGCCATTGCTGCTGGTTTTAAAGCTGTGAACTCTTTTTATAGAGTATTTAAAAGCACTACAGGACTTACGCCATCTAAATATGAATATACATTCAATAAAAAAAACAACTAAATAAAATCCACTTACAAGTCTGTCCTGCAGAATTCCTAAGAGCTTTTTAGCCTATCCCTAATAGCTATTAAAATAAAACATACTGCGCTAAAAACATTTGAATTTACAGCTAAAAAATAAGAAAGGAAGTAACTATAGTTTAGGTTTTTTATATTCCCTTTTATTCTTTCACTTCCTGATTCCAAAACTCTAAATGATTTTTTAAGAAGTCGCTTGTTTTGTAAATGATAGTATAAGATTAAAAAATATTAATATTATTTTTCTTATTGTGTGGGTTATTATTTTAGAATAAAAACAGTTAATTTTAAACAATAGAACGATTATATCTACGCCAATTACTAAAGATAATAACTAAATATTAAAGTTTTATTAAAGGCTCTTGCATTCATTTAATAGGAGCTTATTTATTACTATATTTGTCAGAACCTTCGATTTTTATAAGAAATTAAGGAGAAATAAATTGACAGATATAGGGTCGATTAAATTATGTTAAATTTCACACTACTATAATTATTAGTAGTTTACACTCACAATAAAACAATATGGATGATAATTTTTCACCAAGAGTAAAGGATGTAATTGCTTACAGTAAAGAAGAAGCATTGCGACTAGGACACGAATTTATTGGTACTGAGCATTTAATGCTGGGCTTAATTCGTGATGGAAATGGGAAAGCTCTTTCAATTTTAAATACACTGGATATTGATTTAAATTATCTCCGTAGAAAAGTTGAAATACTTAGTCCTGCAAATCCTCATACTGCCTCAAATGAAAATGACAAAAAAAATCTTCATTTAACACGTCAAGCAGAAAGAGCACTCAAAACTACTTTTTTAGAAGCAAAATTATTTCAAAGTACATCTATAAATACCGCTCATTTATTATTATGCATTCTAAGAAATGAAAACGATCCAACAACTAAACTATTAAATAAAATGAAAATAGACTATGATATAGTAAAAAATGAATTTAAATTACTAATATCAAGTGATGAGGATTATATAGATAAAACAACTTCTGAATCGTTTCCAAACGATGAAGATTTACCAGCTGAAGAATCTGGTAAGGATAATTTATTTTCAGGAAGTACAAATAAGGCCAATAAAAAGTCGAAAACCCCTGTTCTAGACAACTTTGGGAGAGACTTAACGTTTCTTGCAACAGAAGGAAAATTAGATCCTGTAGTTGGTCGAGAAGGTGAAATACAACGTGTTTCACAAATATTAAGTAGAAGAAAAAAGAACAATCCATTATTGATTGGTGAGCCAGGAGTTGGAAAATCAGCAATTGTAGAAGGATTAGCCTTGCGTATAGTACAAAGAAAAGTATCTCGTATTTTATTTGATAAACGAGTAGTTACACTTGATTTAGCAAGTTTAGTAGCTGGTACAAAATACCGTGGACAGTTTGAAGAAAGAATGAAAGCAGTAATGAATGAAATTGAAAAGAATGATGACATTATTCTTTTTATAGATGAAATACATACGATTGTTGGTGCCGGGGGAGCAACAGGATCTCTAGACGCTTCTAATATGTTTAAACCCGCATTAGCTAGAGGTGAATTGCAATGTATAGGTGCTACAACACTTGATGAATATCGCCAATATATTGAAAAAGATGGTGCATTAGAAAGACGTTTTCAAAAAGTAATTGTCGAACCTACTTCTGTTGATGAATCCATAGAGATTCTTCAGAACATTAAAGACAAATACGAAATTCATCACAATGTAACCTATACAGATGAAGCGATTGAAGCTTGCGTAAAATTAACCAATCGCTATATGACGGAACGATTTTTACCAGATAAAGCAATAGATGCATTGGATGAGGCAGGATCAAGAGTTCATATTACCAATATACATGTTCCAGATAGAATATTAGAAATTGAACAACAACTTGAAGAGGTTAGAGAATTGAAGAATTCTGTTGTTAAAAAACAAAAATACGAGGAAGCTGCTAAATTAAGAGATGATGAAAAAAATTTAGAAAAAGAACTTACGGTAGAACAAGAAACTTGGGAACAAGAATCAAAATTACACAGAGAAACAGTCTCTGAAGCAAATGTTGCTGAAGTTGTCTCGATGATGACTGGTGTTCCCGTAAACAGAATAGCTCAAACAGAAAGTTTAAAATTAGCTGCTTTACCTGATAGAATTAAAGGAAAAGTAATCGGGCAAGATGAAGCTGTTAAGAAAATAACTAAAGCAATTCAACGAAATCGAGCTGGTTTAAAAGATCCAAATAAACCTATTGGTTCCTTTATATTTCTAGGACAAACTGGAGTTGGTAAAACACAGTTGGCTAAAGTATTGGCGCAGGAGCTTTTTGATTCAGAAAATGCTTTGATTCGAATTGACATGAGTGAATACATGGAAAAGTTTGCAATATCTCGATTGGTTGGTGCTCCTCCTGGTTACGTTGGATATGAAGAAGGTGGACAATTAACTGAAAAGGTTAGGAGAAAACCATATTCAATAGTATTGCTTGATGAAATTGAAAAAGCACATCCCGATGTATTTAATATGATGCTTCAAGTTTTAGATGATGGATTTTTAACCGATAGTTTAGGAAGAAAAATTGATTTTAGAAATACTATTATTATAATGACTTCTAATATTGGTTCTCGCCAGCTAAAAGATTTTGGACAAGGTGTTGGGTTTGGCACAGCTGCTAAATCTGATCAAGAAGATTCTCATGCCAAAAGTGTTATTGAAAATGCTTTAAAGAAAACGTTTGCACCGGAGTTTTTAAATAGAATTGATGATGTTGTAGTATTTAATGCTCTGACGAGAGAACATATCCATAAAATTATTGATATTGAATTATCGAAATTGTATGATAGAATTGATGGATTAGGTTATACTTTAAAACTTTCTGAGAACGCTAAAGACTATATAGCCGATAAGGGTTTTGATAAAAAGTATGGTGCAAGGCCTTTAAAAAGAGCTATTCAGAAATACATTGAAGATTCCTTAGCTGAAGAAATCATTAATTCCAAACTAAAAGAAGGTGATAGTATTTCGATAGATTTAGATAAAAAAACAAATGATTTAATTATTAAAATCACTAAAAAAAAGCAAAAAGCCGGTGAATAATAATTTTGTTTTAATTTAAAAAAATACGTATTTTTTTGTTTATTAATAACTGAAGAGTGTTATTATATTTTACATTTAAATCTTTACATAAAAAAAGAGCATAATCCATAAAGTTATGCTCTCTTTTTTAATAATAACTAACCAACTACAATTAAGCAAATGGTTATTTATACATGGCATATGCGTTTACTAATCTACAACCGCCACATCAAATGTTACTTCAATATCTGTTTCTCCGCCTGCATCTGCTAAACCACTATTTGGTTTATTTGGTTCGTGACGAAGAGTTAACGTTAATGTACCTGAACTTGCTTCTCCAGCCGAAAGCATTAATTCTGTTCCTAAAGGATTCCCATCAGCATCAAAATTTTCATATTCAGTAGTTACATTTAAGTCACCACCTAGCGTATAAAAAAACTGGTGTTCTAAAGATTCTTCATCCACTTCTTCAGTAACATTTTCGGGAGGATCTACAGTTTCGTTTAACAAAAGGATAGCGCCATTATAGCTAGTTCCAGCAGCTAAATTACCTGAAACATCTACAACAGGTGGGTTTGGACCATCCGCATCTAAATCACGATATTCTAAAACAATATCTGTTCCGCCTCCAATGGGCTCAAGGGTTAACCTTAAAGTGGTAATTACTTCTTGTGGGAGTACCGTTTCTGGTACGTCATCATCTGAACATGACGCAAATAATGCGATTGCGAAAATTGAGATTGTTAAAAATTTTACTTTTTTCATTTGGTTTGGTTTTAAAAATTAATAATTGATTTTGAGATTTAATAAAAAGTTTCTGCCTAAATCATCTGCATAATAGCGAAAACGGTTTAGGTAATTTCGATAGGAAGTATTGAGTAAGTTGGAGACTCCAAAACCTAGCGTAAGTATCGATTGTTTTGATACCTTAACATCAATACTAGAGTTAAAGTTGATCAAATGATATGCATCGGGAGGTGTACTAATGTCAACCATTTCTATTGTTTCGGTCTCCGGTATAAATACTTCAAAATTGTTGTTGGGATATTCGTTCTGACGAAATACGTATTCACTTTGTAATGCTATACGCAAATTGCTAAATTTAATATTTTGATAGATAATTTCGTTAATTGTATATACAGGTGGCATATTTATCAGGGGTTCATTCCTTATAAGATCATAACCTTTGACGAGTGAAAACTGAGACTTATAACTGAAATTTTTTGTGAAAGCATAATTAGCATCAATATCCACTCCAAGTAATTTTGCATTGGATTGGCGGTACTCCCAAACTTGAAAATTACCCCTTATGGTTTGTTGAATTCCTGTAGGTTCAATAATTATAAAATTCTTTATCCTATTTATAAAAGGACTTATTGAAAAACTAAAAATTTTATTTTCTCTTTGCAAAGTTAAAAATACTTTATGTCCAATTTCTGATTGGAAACTTAAATCACCTAATTCAATACGGGAAGCAGAATGGTGCAAGCCTTCACTAAAAAGTTCTGAAGGATTTGGTGCACGAGATGCTATTGAATAATTAAAAAATAATTTATAATCTTCACTAAAAGAATAGGTGGCACCTAGAGTTGCTGAAGTATTATAAAAATTTAGTTGTGGATTGGTTAAAATTTGATTGTTAAAAACTTCTACTACAATTTCAGGAAACAGTTCATCATAATTTCTAGATTCCCAAAACGAAGTTCGATAAAATTTAAAAACGTTCATATACGTATAGTCAAATCGAGAACCAGCTTCTAGGAGTAGTTTTTGATTTAATTGGTAATCCACTATGGCATAAATTCCCAAATCGTATTTATCATAATCGGGTATTAACCTACGCACTCCAGTATCAGGGTTTGCAAAATTGTTTTGATATTGCCCCATTAAGCCGGTTTTTAGATGTATTAGATCAGTTAAATTTGAATCCAAATCTAACTTCAGTGTATGCGTATCGAGTTTTAAATCCAATGAGGCATTATCTTTATCTTCACCTCGTCTGACGTCAAATTCCAAACGATAATTGCGCTGGAAATCATATTGGAAGCTCAATTTTCCAAAATCATCAATTTTTTTAAACCCATTTATTCTACTTAAGTGATGAGTTACATCTTGTTTTGGAGCATTGATTTGATATGTAAAATCATCTATAATTAAAGGTCTGTCACTATTAATTGCCCGAATTTGGTCTTGTGCACCACCTAAATGAGATGCCCTTAAAATACCCATTTCATTTTTAAAGACTGAGTAATAGGCCTCGATACCATAATTGAATCGATTAAGTCCAACTTGAAAAGAAGCGTTATGTTCAAACATCCCAGTATTGCTCAATACATAATCTGGCGCTTCAAAATCACCAAAACGTTTTAATGTTCCTTGTAAGTTTGCATACCAGCCATTTTGATAACTTTTAGTCAATTGGGAAGTCAGGGAAATACCTCGACCATTACTTGTTCCTGTAAATAAGGTTTTTCCGTAAAGACTATCTTTAACAGGAACTTTTGAAGCTTCAACTACAATGACACCACCCACGGCATCGCCACCGTATTGCAATGCGCCTGCTCCTTTGATTAAAGTAAGGTGACCAATGGAATTGACATCAATATTTGGGGCATGTTCTGCTCCCCATTCTTGATCTTCCATGCGAACACCATTATTTATAATAACCACACGACTACTATGAAGTCCATTAATTATTGGCTTTACAAGGGTATTTCCAGTATTAAGAGAAGAAACTCCGCTCAAACTATTGAGGGCATCTCCGAGCGTAACACTACTAAAACGTTCCAATTCTTCCTTTGAGATCGTGTTTTCAAAAATTGTTTTAGACTTATTATTGTAGGCTTTTCCTGCAATAGTAATTTCGTTAAGTTCTTCCAGATGATGTTCTAGCCTAAAAGTCTTAGTCGTGTTACCTACTACTTTAATTGTAATAGCTTTGGTCAAGCAGAATGGATGTGAGATCTGTATGGAATAGCTGTCATTACAAAGATTTGAAATGGTAAACTTGCCATCGAGATCTGTCTGCACAGCTTGTTCAGTACCAATAACAATAAGCGTTGCCCCTACAAGTAAAGACCCATCATGAAGGTCTGTTACTGTACCGAAAAGTGTATTGTCACAATCTTGTGATGTAGATGAAATACTGCTCAACAACAGTATCAATAATAAATACGTGCGCATATAAATTCTTAATTAACATATAAATAGATTTTGTTTATTAAGAAAAAATAGGAGGTGCGCGTAACTGAGTATTGCTTATTATAAAGGAATGGTATTGTAGGAAAGCAAAATTTATTTTCTTTTCTACATAAATTTTAGGTAGTAATAAATTAGGGTATTCGGCTATATCATAATTAAAAGATGCCAAATGAATGCTATAAACATCACACTTTACAAGCGTTTCATGAAGGTGTGTAGTCTGTTCTGTACAAGCTACGTGGTCATGTCCTTCAAACATATGAATAAACTGAATAGCAGAAGGCAACATTAAAGCTACAAAGAGCAATAATGCAGTTATATTTTTACCTATCTGTATTTTATAATCCACTATTTAATAATCTGCAGATCTGTCTCTTATACACATCTGACGCTGCCGACGACTCCTTACGTGTAGAT
>CAJXVL010000103.1 GCA_913061205.1 uncultured Flavobacteriaceae bacterium
CCAACTTTATGCGACCGTCATCTCCACTTTAACACAACCGTCATCTCCGGCTTGAATGTCACTTAGAAGAAAAACGGCATACCGAAACTTTATCGGGAATGTAACCCTCAGCCCCAACTTTATGCGACCGTCATCTCCACTTTAACACAACCGTCATCTCCGGCTTGATCGGAGATCTGTTGAAACAGAACTCATAGCATCATGAGAACCCCACTTTCGAGAGAATCTAGACCGAATGGATTAACCCTACGGTCGTGATCCCAAAGAGATATCCTTAGCAAACATAGAAACAACAACCAACAAATTCGTATAAAAATATACTGGGGATTACTCCTTACAGTCGTGATCCCAAAAAGATATCCTTGGCAAACATAGAAACAACAACCACGCATAGCGTGGTTTGTTTTTTGTTTTTTAGAACAAACTGAAACAAGTTTCGTTTGTTTTTAAAAACAAAAAACCCACAACTTACGTTGTGGGTTTCCTTTTGCGGAGAAAGAGGGATTCGAACCCCCGGAGGTGTGACCCTCAACAGTTTTCAAGACTGCCGCATTCGACCACTCTGCCATTTCTCCTTTAGCGGTGGCAAATATAAAACGCTTTTTCTATTTATTAAAACTTTAAGAGTGAATAATTTTTTAATTTTAGCAAAAGAAGAAATAATCTTTATTTGAAATTAAATTCCGTTCTTTAAAGTAGTTTCTAATTTCTTTTTGAGCTATTAAATTAGCTACTGTAATAATACTTTGCGAATTCTCAATCGAGTCTAATGCTGTAAAGGGATGCAATAATTGATCATAAATATGTTTTCCTATTTTTTTTGGATTATCGCAAATCCAAGTGAATTTAATGTTTTGAGCTATTAACAGTTTTGCTGCTTTTTTACCCTTATCTCCTGCTCCCCAGAGGACCAAGTGTTTAGCAACATCATACGCTAACTTTAAAAAATAGTGCATCTTAATATCTAAAAACGTATGATCTGCATAATGAACATGAGTTCTAGAAGTTCTAGTGGAATAATCCCTCCAATGATGGAGAACCTTAGAACAAGCAATGGCTTTTAATCCCTCCATATAAAAACGGAAAGCGAGATCATAATCCTCAGGATATACATTGGGATAAAATGCCTGACACTTTTCTAAGTCTTCTCGATACACCATCCAACAAGGTGATGGAATGACGCATTCTTTATAAATACCCTCGAAATTAGTTCCTTTTTCAATCAGTGAATTTAACCAAAGCTCATAATTTTTAAAACCTGATCCCAACGGTTTTTCCGAAAAATACTTCACCTTTCCCAAAGCAATATGTCCGCTTCCAAAAGCTGTTAAATTAGATTTTAATACCGCTAATTTATCTAAACTCATCACATCGTCCGCATCCATTCTGCTAATGTAGTTCCCCGATGATTTTGAATAGGCCAACCTCAGCGCTTCAATAATTCCGGTTCCTGTGTTTTTAAAAACCTTAACACGTTTATCTTTTATGGAGTATTCATTTAAGATTGAATGGCTTTCGTCGGTGGAATGATCATCGATAGCAATTAATTCAAAATCCGTTTCTGTTTGCTTGATCACAGATTCCAAACATTCAAATAAAAATGGAGCTGTATTTTTTACAGGCATTAAAATACTGATTGCTGGATTGGAATTCATAGCTGTAAATATAATTAGACAGTTCCTATAAATTAACTTTTCACATAACTTTCACAGTTAAGTTTTTAACTTACTGTATATTTAACAAAAAAATAATACTCACCTATGATTCGTTTATTTTTACTCTCAATACTTGTATTAACTGTTTCTTGTAATTCTGCTCAAAATACTACTTCAAAAAAAATGACTGCGGAAGAGTATGCAAATACCATTAATGCAGAAAATTTAAAAACAGACCTTTATACCTTCGCTGGTGACCAAATGGAAGGAAGAATGACCGGTGAAAACGGAAACAATTTGGCTGCCGAATACCTTCGAAATTTTTATATCGATGCAGGCGTTGAATCTCCCATAGAAGAAAATAATTACTACCAACCAATCCCTGCCTCTTATTTTAATGGTGGAAGTAATGGCAATCCCTCACAAAATGTACTGGCTTTTATTAAGGGTTCGGAAAAACCAGATGAAATAATTGTCTTATCAGCACATTACGATCATGTGGGAATAGAAAATGGAGAGGTTTATAATGGCGCTGATGATGATGGTAGTGGTACTGTGGCACTAATAGAAATTGCAAAAGCATTTCAAAAAGCAAAAAAACAAGGCAATGGGCCCAAACGATCTATTTTATTTTTACATGTCACTGGTGAAGAAATAGGTTTGTATGGATCTAGATACTATACAGAAAATCCTTTATTTCCATTAAGCAATACGGTGGTAAATTTAAATGTAGATATGATTGGAAGAATTGGATCTGAAAAAGAAGGAAATGATAATTATGTGTATTTAATTGGAAGCGATAAATTAAGTCAAGAACTCCACGATGTATCTGAAGAGGTGAATAAAAGGTATACTAACTTAGAGTTGGATTATACCTATAACGATGAAAATGACCCAAATCGTTTTTATTACCGAAGTGACCATTATAATTTTGCAAAAAACGACATTCCAGTAATTTTCTATTTTAATGGGACTCATAAAGATTATCACAAGCATACAGATACTCCAGATAAAATAGAATATGAATTATTGGCAAAGCGATCAAGATTAATATTTCTTACGACCTGGGAACTTGCTAACAGAGAAGCTAGGATTAAACCAAACAAGTCTTAATTAATTTAAAATCACCCATTTCCTTAAACATTAAAAACCACTAAAATCTCATAGATTGGTTTTACTCTAAAATTAACTTTTCAAAAAAATAATTGTCTTCTTGAGTCTCAATCCCAATGATATACATCCCAGCATCTAATTGATTTAGGTCAATCCTATTTGTTACATCGTTTATTTCTTGAACTAGCCGGCCATTAAAATCCCATATAGAGACCTGTTTGATATTCAGACTGGTATTAAAATTCAAGCTACCATTTGATGGGTTTGGATAGAATGCTATAATGGGCGCTACTACATTGTCATTATTAGAAAAAAGGCTCGAAAGGTCAAATTCCCATAAATCTTTTTCGTTGAAAGGAGCACTTGACACCCCTCCACTAGTTAAATATAATTTATCATCAATAATAAAGGTTCCTGGAGCCCATCTTCCCTCTCCCGGATGTGATGGCAGCTGAGCCCAAGAGTTCGTTTGTGGATCATACTCCCAAAATTCTCCTTCAGGCAAATGTCCATGATCGTCTCCTTCTCCACTAATAATATATCCTTTACCATTAAAAGAAAATTGAGAACCAGCGACTCTTCCTTGAGCTGGGAGATCTGCCATTTGAGTCCAAGAATTGCTAGCCACATTGTATTCATATAAATCTTTAAATATACTGGAACCATGACCAAAACCGGCATACACCATATCACCAATAGAAAAGTAATAAGGATGGTGTCTTTCTAAAGCGGGAAAATCTGTTTTTTGATTCCAACTATCAGTTGCTATATCATACTCCCACCAATCTTTAAGATTACTACCAAAGCTGCCCAAACCAACATAAATTTTGTTATTTGCAGCAACAAAAGCTGGGTGAGCTCTTCCTGTGCAAGGACAATCACTTAAAGCTGTCCAGGTTTCGCTTATTGGATCAAAGCTCCATAAATCGTTTAAATAACCTTCAGTTCCAACCCCAAAACCTACATAGCCTAATCCATTGTATGTTGCACCATAAGAATAAGATCGAGCACCACCCGGGAAATCAGGCAGCTGCTCCCAACTGTCCATAGAAGCATCGTATTTATAAAAATCTGCGAGCAAGTTTCCTCCTTCTCTACCACCGGTTAAAACATATCCAGTGTCATCGATAGCAAAAGTGACGGGATGGTTTCTTCCTTGGTATTGATTGGGTAGGTCATTTAGTTGATTCCATTGAGAATAAGAAACTAGCGTCCAAAGCATAAGGAGGGACAATAAAATAATCTTTTTCATATTTATTTTTATGTAATGAAGTAATTCAATTTTTAAGTAAAAGTATAAAAAAATACCGTATTAATTTTGATGCATAGCAATATCATTTATCTAAAAAACTACCAAGGTATTTTAAACTATCATTAGGCTAATACCATTCCACAAAAAAAGCCTCTCCGTTAGGAGAGGCTCTTGCTTTTGGGTGGAAGACGGGATTCGAACCCGCGACCCTCGGTACCACAAACCGATGCTCTAACCAACTGAGCTACAACCACCATTTAATCTTTGCCCTAAAGCGGTTGCAAATATAAATCATTTACTACGTCTTCGCAATAGCCATTGAAAGTAATTTTAAATTAAATCGGATAGGGATTTTACAGCTACATAACGTTCTACATTATAGCCTTCTGCATGAGTCGTCCCAATTAATCTTCCTAAATCTTGAGCCCTATAGGTTAAACTATCTTTAAAGTTTGTAGTTGATATTGGGGTAACTGGCTCGTCTGAATCTTGCTGATGAAATTGTGTTTTATAAGCCAAAGCTGCCGCTAATTTTATAGCTAAATAACCGCTAACATCCACTACAAAATCTGGTTGTACATTTTTCCACTGCATGTAATGGTACACTTTACTCGGTCGCCAAGGTCCTTGTTCATTTCCTAGATCATCGATAGTTTTAACTTTTATCAATCCGCTTAAAAAACAAGCATCACTCGCTAGCTTACTGCCTTTTGGATGATCAATATGGCGATCGTCAAAAGCATTACAGAGCACAATGTCCGGTTGAAATTTTCGAATCATCGCAATTAATTTTAATTGATGCGCTTTGTCATTTACAAAAAAACCATCTGCAAAACCCATATTAATTCTAAAACTAGCGCCTAAAATATTTTTTGCAGCTTCCGCTTCAGCATCTCTGGTTTCAGCAGTACCTCGGGTGCCTAATTCTCCTCGGGTTAAATCAATCATTCCAACTGTTTTTCCCTGAGCGATCTCTTTGGCTATGGTTGCTCCTGCTCCTAACTCAATATCGTCTGGATGTGCCCCTATGGCAAGTATGTCTATTTTCATGTGGTAAATGTATTTTAAATATTACTCATTTCAAAAGCCTTTTCTAAATCTAATAGCAGGTCTTTTGTATCTTCAATTCCAACAGACAACCTTAAAAGACCCTCGCTTATTCCTTGATTTTTTCTTTCTTCTTCTCCCAATAAGGCGTGGGAGGTTTTTGAAGGGGCTAAAATAGTAGACTCCACTCCTGCCAAACTCATAGAAGGTTTTATTAGTGTTAAGGATTTTAAAAATACATCTGAATTTACGGATTCATTCAACTCAAAGGATAGCATTCCGGTACAACCATTCATTTGTTTTTTGGCTAATTTATAATTGGGATGTGTTTTTAATCCTGGATAATGTACTTGATTCACCAATGGATGTTTGTGCAGCCACTTTGCAATTTTTTTAGCATTTTTGTTATGTGCTTTTACCCTAATTGCTAACGTTTTCATGCTGCGCTCCAATAACCAAACGGTGTATTCACTTAAACTACCTCCCAAATTTTTTGCAACATTCCATATTTTTTCGATATGCTCATTGGACGCTGCGACTGCTCCTGCACAGATATCACTGTGGCCTCCCAAATATTTGGTAGCACTATGGATCACCACATCAATGCCAAAATCTGAAGGTGTTTGATTGATAGGAGAAGCAAAAGTATTGTCGATTAAACTCACTATTTTTTTTTCTTTTGCAAGGCTAGCAATCATTTCTAAATCTGTTATTTTCATTAATGGATTCGAAGGTGTTTCCACATAAATAACTTTTGTATTGGCTTTTATTTTTGAACTAAAATCTTCTTTGGAAAAACCGACAGTAAAGTCGAATTCTATGCCATACTTAGGGAATTCTTCCACTATAAAATTATAAGCGCCTCCATAAATAGTCTGCTGAACCACTACATGATCTCCTTTATTTAAAAAAGCTAATAAGGCAGTACTAACCGCAGCCATACCACTCCCAAAAATAAGACCCGCTTCTGTTTTTTCTAAAGCCGCTATTTTTTTACACAAAGCCTCTTGGTTGGGAGTATTAAAATATCTTGGGTACCTTAATACTTCTACATTTTCATAGGCATAGGAGTTGGTCATAAACAATGGAGATATTGCTCCTTTAAATTGTTTGTCTTCTACTTCACCGATATGAGTACAAATGGTATTGATTCCTAATTCTATATTTTTCATAGTCAACTATTTTAAAGGACTAAATTTATTAATTCCTTTAGAGGTTTGCTATCTTTATCCAATGAAAATTTTACTTAGCCATATAAAAGAACTGATTCAAGTTCGAAATAATGCTCCTGAAAAAGTAAGTGGAGTAGCGATGAATAATCTCCCAACCCTTAAAAACGCTTGGTTATTATTAGAGGATGAACGGATTTCTGACTTCGGAATTATGGATAAAATCCCAAGCTTTAAGGTAGATCAAACCATAGATTGTTCGGGTAAGATTGTTCTCCCTACTTGGTGCGATTCGCATACACATATTGTTTACGCCGGAAATAGAGAACAAGAATTTGTAGACAGAATTAAGGGTCGCTCCTACCAAGAAATCGCGGATAATGGCGGTGGAATTATCAATAGCGCAAAAAAACTTCAAGCGAGTTCTGAAGAAGATTTATTGCAGCAATCTGAAAAACGATTAATCGATGTGATGCGCTTGGGAACTGGTGCTATCGAAATAAAATCAGGTTATGGGCTCACACTTGATGCAGAACTAAAAATGCTTAGGGTTGCCAAACAATTGGGAGAAAAGTATCCAATAAAAGTAAGAACTACTTTTTTAGGAGCACATGCAGTTCCTCCAGAATTTAAAGACAATAAGCAAGGATATTTAGATCACATTTGTAATGACATGCTTCCAAAAGTAGCAGCATATAAATTAGCAACTTATGTAGATATTTTTTGTGAAAAAGGATATTTTACTGTTGGAGATACCCATCAGTTGTTAAAAGAAGCAAAAAAATACAATTTAATACCAAAAATACATGTCAATCAGTTTAATGCAATTGGAGGGGTAGCAGCTGCAGTGGCAAATAAAGCACTTAGCGTAGATCATTTAGAGGTTTTGAATAAAGAGGATATTATAGCCCTAAAAGGATCTAAAACAATGCCTGTCGCCTTGCCTTCTTGTTCCTATTTCTTAAGCATTCCCTATACTCCAGGTAGAAGAATAATAGATGCGGGTTTACCGCTTGCTTTAGCAAGCGATTACAATCCAGGCTCTACTCCTAGTGGAAATATGAATTTTGTAGTGGCTACCGCTTGTATAAAGATGAAATTGACTCCAGAAGAAGCCATCAATGCGGCTACTATTAATGGTGCTTATGCAATGGGAATTAGTCATTCTCACGGCAGTATTACCAAAGGGAAGTCTGCCAGTGTTATTATTACAAAAGAAATTCCTTCCTATGGCTACCTACCTTACGCATTTGGTAGTAATTTAATCGATCAAGTGATCATTGAGGGCGAACTGATAAGCTAGTTTTTGCCATTTAAAAGGTCATTGAGTGTTTCGATTGAAAATCGGAATGTATCGAAATGACAGGGCACGACTTCAAACTAAAACGGTCATTGAGTGTTCCGATTGAAAATCGGAATGTATCGAAATGACAGGGCACGACTTCAAACTAAAACGG
>CAJXVL010000104.1 GCA_913061205.1 uncultured Flavobacteriaceae bacterium
AAGGTCTAAAATTTCATCAATATGCAAATCGATATAAGCTTGATTGCTCGTTATTTTTCCTAAGTCATCTACTTCAGAAAAATTAATGTTTTCATTTTCAGCGATATCCAGAATTTTTTGACCTTCGTTAGCGTCTAGAAATTCTCCTTTATGGTTTAACAACTTTAAAGCATTCCATTGTTTTGGATTATGACTTGCAGTTAGTATAATTCCTCCATCTGCATGTTCTAACATTACGGCTATCTCAACAGTCGGTGTTGTAGATAAATCTAAATCTACTACATGAATACCCAATCCAATTAGTGTATTCATTACTAATTGTTGCATCATATTTCCAGAAATTCGAGCATCTCTTCCAACAACAACCGTATAGTTATTTTTTTCTCTTTGCTGTTTCACCCAACTGCCATATGCAGCTGCATATTTAACTGCATCTATGGGAGTTAAATTCTCTCCTTGAAATCCGCCAATGGTACCTCTAATACCGGAAATAGATTTAATTAATGTCATTTTTCTTTAAATTTTCTTCAAAGATACTTTTAAAATTATAAAAACTTAATAAGCATTTTGTAATTTATGCAGATGAACTTAATCAGGTAAGAATACAATGATCATGATTAGTTAAAATCATAACTTTAGTTATTGAAGAAAATGAAAATTCTAACTGGATTAAGTAAGGATAAGATTTTAAGCTCCATGGAATAAGGTAAAGCTTATAAAATATTATAATGATCAGAAATAAATAACAATTGATTTTTAACTAAAACATATTCATGGTTGTTAATCACAACTCAATAGTAGAGCTAATTTTTTTATATGAATTATTAGAAATAGTTGTTTTGAAACATGTTATTTTATGTTATATTACGAATTATTAAATTGTAAATATAATCATGAAAAACTTACTGACATTAACTGTATCTATCTTATTAGTTTCGGGAGCTTTATCTTCTTGTAAAGAACATAAAAACACCAAAAAAGATACCTCTATTAATGTAAGGGTTCTTACTGCAGAATCAGTATCCACAAATAAGGAAATAGAATATAGTGGTAATATACTACCATATAAAACCATTAAGCAAGGTTTTATGGTTTCTGGAAAAATTCAAAGTGTATCTGTTCAAAATGGAGATTATATAGAACAAGGTAAGATAATCGCATCTCTTGATCCAACAGATTATCAGTTTGCTTTAGATGCTGCACTAGCCCAATTCGATGATGCAGCGAAAGAATATGTAAGGCTCAAAAGCATGTATGAAAAAGGTAGCTTAACTCCGTCAGATTATGATAAGGTAACAGCTGCTGCAGAGGAAGCTGAGGCAAATTATAACTTCAAGAAGAGTCAACTAAATGATACAAAATTATATGCAGCGCATTCCGGCTATGTCGTATCTCAAGGAATTCAGCCAGGAGAGGTTATTTCACAAGGTATGCCATTATTTGAAATCGTATATACAGATACCGTTTATGCCGAAGCAAGTGTACCTGAACAAGAAATAAATTTATTTTCCGAAAATATGATTGTTGAACTCTATGCTCCTGCATTAAATAAATACTATTTTGGGACGATTGAACAAATAGAAGCTGTTGCAGAAAAAGCTTCTAGATCTTTTCCTGTAAAAGCAAAGGTTACTAATGCTGACAATCTTTTGAAACCCGGTATGATTGCATTTATGAACATTGAACTTAGAGAGTCGGAAGGTGTCATATCAATTCCAGCCGAGGCTGTAGTAACGGACGCAAATGGACATAAGTATGTGTTTATTGTAAAAAACGATACATTAATAAATAAACAACGAGTAAGTTGTGGAATTGCAATAGACAGCAATGTCAAAATTCTAAAAGGATTAGATTCTGGTGATTTAATTGTAATAGAAGGACAGACCAAATTATACAGAGGAGCTAAAGTTAAAATTATTAACTAATATTAACTGAGACTTAAATCCTATGAATATTATAAAGTCATCGCTTAAACATCATCAGATATCATTAATATCGATCCTAATTATTTTCATTGCTGGGATTTATTCATTAAGCACGATGTCTCGTCGTGATTCTCCCGAAATTACAGTTAGACAAGCATTGATAGTATGTTATTATCCTGGAGCAAAAGCAGTGCAAATTGAAGAGCAGGTAACTAAGCAAATTGAAGATAAACTTTTTTCATACGCAGAAGTAAAAAAAGAAAAGACCTATTCAAACTCTTATGATAACAAAGTAGTTTTAACTGTAACTCTTCATGATTGGGTAAAGACTCCAGATCTTTTTTGGGAACGTTTGGGACAGGGCTTATATCAGTTAGCAAACACTAAATTACCAGATGGAGTAGTAGGACCATTTGTTAATTCTGATTTTGGTGATACGGTGGCCATGCTAATTGGAGTTGAATCAGAAAAAAGTTCCTACAGTGAAATTCAGGAATACATCGGGATTATAGAAAATTCAATTCGCCGTATCCCAGCTACTTCAAAAATAGATAAGCTTGGATATTGGTCGGATGAAATTCAGGTAACCACTAGTTCTGCAAAACTAGCACAATATAATATTCAGATAAACGATATAATAAATATTCTTAAAAGCCAGAATACAATAAAATATGCTGGATATATCGAGTCGGATTATTCTAAAATAAATCTACATACAACAGGTCTTTTTAAAGAAATTGATCAGATTAAAAATCAACAGGTTGGAGAAACAATAGAAGGATCAATAATACGCCTAAAGGATATTGCTGATGTAGAAAGAAAACGGCAAGATCCAACTAAATACATAAGAGTAAACGGTAAAGAAAGCAATACGATGCTACTATCTTTACAGGCGGAAAGCGGATATAATATTGTTGATTATGGTAAAGAAGTAGATAAAGCAATAACAGAATCTAAAAAGTTACTTCCTTCTGATATAAATATTACCATAATTAATAACCAGCCTGAAACTGTAAAAGCAGCAGTTGATGATTTTTTAAGAGAATTTATAATAGCTGTAGTTGCGGTAATCTTAGTGATAATGATATTGTTACCATTTAGAGTAGCTATGATTGCGTCTTTTGCAATACCTATTTCAGTTGGTATGACGTTTTCATTTTTAAATCTTTTTGGATTTGAATTACAGCAGGTATCATTAGCAGCATTGATTGTTGTTTTAGGAATGGTAGTTGATGACGCTGTTGTAGTCATTGATAATTATATATCAAAACTAGATGCAGGAATGAAAAGGTTTGATGCTGCGTGGAAAGCGGCTTCTGAGTTTTCCATGCCCATGATTTCTTCTGCTCTAACTATTATAGCAGCATTTTTACCTTTAATTTTTCTTTTAACTGGAGATACAGGAGAATTTATAAAATCACTTCCAATTACCATTGCAATAGCAACTGCATGTTCTTTGATTGTAGCATTTTTCCTTACACCATTTCTAGCTTTTCTTTTTATTAAAAAGGGACTTAAAAAAAATGAAAAAGAAGATGAAAACAAAAAAAAGAAGTTCTCCTTGCTTAATTTTATACAAAAGTACTTTGATAAGCTGATAAACTTCTCAATGAAGTTTAAAAAAATAACTCTTTTCATTGGTCTTGCTGTAATGATTCTAGGTGTTTTTTTAATGAAGTTTCCTAAGCAAAGTTTCTTTCCAAATGCACAGAGAAGTCAATTTGTTATTCAGGTTATAGAACCTATGGATACAAAACTTGAGATTACAAATAGAGATGTTAAAAGAATTGAAGAAATTCTAAAGAAAGATTCGTCAATAACATCATTTTCAAGTTTTGTAGGTACGTCCGCACCAAGAGTTTATTATAGTTTTTCTCCTGTTTTTCCGCAAGAAAGTTATGGAATGATACTCGTAAATACTGAAAATACAGAACATACCGTATCATTATCGGCTAAATATCGAGATGACCTACAAAATCTTCTTCCCAATGCTCAAGTAGATGTGATGGAATTTTCTCAGGGAGTTCCTGTTATATCTGCCGTTGAAGTTAGAATTTCTGGAGATAATCACAATGAACTCAAAAGAATTGGAGAAAGCGTAAAGAAAGTGATGAGAAATACGGAGGGAACTAGACTTGTTGTAGAAGATTTTAAGAATAACTTTTTTATTGATGTCAATGTTAATGAAATAATTTCGAATCAAACAGGCTATACTACAGAAATTATTGCAGATCTACTCGCATCAGGCTTCTATGGCGCACCACTTTCAACTTTTTGGGAGGGAGACGATCCCATACCAATAACATTTATGTTTGATAAAAAGTCCAGAAAAAACTATAATGATATTATGAATACATACCTGGGTTCACCGATTACAGGTCAATATAATACATTAAGAACAATGGCAGAAATAGCTCCAAAATGGCAATTTGGTATGTTGACAAGGAGAAATGGAATCCCTACTTTAACAGTTGGTACTAAATTTAAAAATGGATATTTATCTTCCGATATTCAAGCTGCAATAGAACCTGCCATAGATACTATTCATTTAAAGCCTGGTTATCAATTGGAATATGGTGGTGTCGTTGAAAGTAAAAATAAAACCTTTGGAGAAATGGTAATGGCATTGATAATCAGCTTAGTAATTATTTTTATTATTTTACTATTTGTTTTTAAAGACATCAAGCGACCTTTGATAATAATGATTTCAATACCTTTAACATTATTTGGGTCAATGCTCGGTCTTATAATCACAGGCAATGTATTTAGTTTTACTGCTTTTGTAGGTCTGATTGCATTGTGTGGAATTGTTATACGAAATGGAGTTATAATGGTAGAGTATAGTGATGAACTTTTTGAAACAGAAGGTTTATCTAGAAATGATGCTGCGACTGAATCTGCCAAAAGAAGATTGAGACCAATATTTTTAACTACAATGGCTGCAGCCATAGGTGTCGTTCCAATGATCGTAATGAAAGATCCAATGTGGGCTCCACTAGCTAGTGTTTTTGCATTTGGAATAGTATTCTCAATGGTCATTAATTTTATGATTTTACCAGTATTTTATGCATGGTTTATAAAATCATCAAAAAGTATTGAAAATAAATAAGACGCTCTTTATGAATCGGATTTTGAAAATATATTTACTAATTATCTTTTTTAGTTTTTCTGCAAACCTAACTTCCCAAGTAATGGGTAAATTAACGCTGGATGAGGCATTGGAAATGGCTCTTAATGAAAATAAACTAATAAAAATATCTCAACAACGCATCCTAGGTAGTGAGGGAAAGCTCAGTGAAATGAAAAGTAATTATTTTCCCAGAATTGAAATACAAAGTGTTGGCGCATACAATAGTGATCCAAATCTTTATATTAATAAGGGTGAATTAAATGGATTATACGATGAACTTGTAGATGATGAAATTATTGATGATTGGTTAATCGATAACTACCCCCTTCCCTCAAGGCAAATAACCTTTTTAGGAGCTAATGATTTTGTAGTAAAATCAAATGCTGCTATTTATCAACCTATAACTCAGCTAACATCAATTAATACAGGTAGGAAAATTGCAGAGTTAGATGTTGAAATAAGTAAATTACAATATGACGGTGTAAAATCAAAAATAAAACTTGGTGTAAAAGAATTGTTTTACGGAATCCTGATTCAGGATGCAAAAGTTAATGAAGCGCTGCAAGAAGTTGAATATAAAAAATCTGAATATCAAGATGCTAACAATGCTTATGAAGCAGGAGAGTTATTATACCTCTATGTTACCTCTGCCAAAGCAGAGGTTTTTGAAGCAGCGCAAGAGTTATTATATGAAGAGAATCTAAAAGACCAATACATCTCCTCCTTTAACCAGTTAATAGGCGCTCAATATTCTTATCAACCAGATTTGGAATTACCCATTCTAGAATTTAAACCTGTTGGAGAAATACAAGAATATTATACACAAGGTTCTGAAAAAAATTATGGACTAAAAATTGCACTTGCAGACCTTGATAAATCGGAATTGGGAATCACAGCTGCCAAGAAAGCATTCATTCCAGAGTTGTCCTTTTTTGCCCAGTATTATTATAATTACGGGATACCCTTATATGCAAACCAATATTTACTTATGGGATTGAATTTCCAATGGACTTTAATTGATTTTGGTGAACGCGCATCTATTGTAAAACAAAGAAATGCTATCTACAATGAGGCTTTGGATAACCTAGAATATAAAATACTTACATTACAAGGTGAAATACAACAGGCCTATAAAAATATTAGTTATGCCGAATCTTTAATATTAACAGCTGAAAAGGCTTACGAAGCAAGAGAGGAAGAGCTTATTCTTACGATAAATGCTGTTGAAGCTGGAGAAGAATTATCATCAATGATGTTTAAAGCAAAGGCAGATATGTCTGGTGCAAAAGCGGATAAACTAGCTGCAGAATTAAACTATCAAATAGCAGTGGCTAAATTAAATAGTTTGGTGGGTGAATAAGAGTTGGTCCTTTATATTAAAGACCGATTAGCATTAATAATAAGAATTCGTAAATGAATTACCTTGCTCATATTTACCTTTCCAATGATAATAAAGGGATTACAATTGGTAACTTTATTGCAGATGGGATAAAAGGTAAAACATACACTCAATTTCCAAAAGAAATTCAAAAAGGAATCCTATTACATAGAGAAATAGATAGTTTTACAGACTTCCATCCTACTGTTAGATTAAGCACTAAAAGATTACACAAAAATTATGGCCATTACAGCGGAGTTATTGTTGACATTTTATATGATCATTTTTTAGCAAAAAACTGGAATAATTATCACGAGCAATCTTTAGAAGCATACATTGAAAATTTCTATGAATTATTGCGTAATAGTTTTAATATCTTAACTCCAAAAATTAAAAGAATGATGCCCTATATGATTGCGGATAATTGGCTTCTTAGTTATGCGACAGTTGAAGGAATTAGTAAGATATTAGTAAAAATGAATACACGTACCAACAATACCTCTAAAATGAATTTTGCAGTTTTAGAATTAGAAGAATATTACGAAGAATTTGAAAATGAATTCACCTCTTTTTTTGAAGAATTAATATCTTTTTCTAATCATAAAATTATAGAATTAAAAAATTTATGAAAAAATTAATTATCCTATTACTAGCCGTACTTATCTTTTCTTGCAAACAAGAAAATAAAAAAACAGCATTTGAACAAAATTTAACTTTAAAAAATGATAAAAAAGAAATTGTAAAAGAAAGCGTTATTGTAGATAGTGCAATGGTCGTTTCTGCCAAAGAAGAAGCTTCAAAAATTGGAATCCAAATACTTAAAAAGGGCGGGAATGCTTTTGATGCTATGATTGCAACTGAACTTGCCCTAGCAGTGTCATTTCCAGTAGCTGGGAATATTGCTGGTGGAGGATTTATGATATACAGAACAAAAGAGGGAGAAATCGGAGCACTTGATTATAGAGAAAAAGCTCCAATCCGTGCTTCTAGAAATATGTATTTAGATGAAAACGGTGATTTTATATCCAATAAAAGTAAAGTAGGTGCCCTAGCAGTAGGAGTTCCAGGTACCATTGCTGGCATTTTTGCTGTTCATGAAAAACTGGGTTCTTTACCCATTGAACAAATTATAGCACCCGTTATAGCATTAGCTACCAATGG
>CAJXVL010000105.1 GCA_913061205.1 uncultured Flavobacteriaceae bacterium
AGAAAGAAAACTACATATCGAAAATGCTTTTAAAAATGAACCGCGAATTAAAGTTGCTACCTACAAAGGTTTAACAGTTGATTACTGTAAAACTGTAAAAGCAGATTATATTCTTAGAGGACTAAGAAACAGTGCTGATTTTAATTATGAACAATCCATTGCACAAACAAATTCAATACTTGCAAAAATTGAAAGTGTATTCTTAGTTTGCGCTCCTAATGTGTCAAATATTTCTTCTTCGATTGTTCGAGATATTATTCGTAATGGAGGAGACTGTAAAGCTCTAGTACCTAAAAGTGTATTGCTTTAATTTTTTTTAAGTGGTAGAATCCAACTTTTTTCTGCAAAAGGATTTTTGTCTAAGTTTACCAAATCAGCATTTGGGGCTATCATGTTTTGAGTTTCTAAACCATTAAATTTCACTTTTAGATCAACAGTTATTTTAGGATCATTCATGTTATAATCTTTTTCTGCTAAGAAATAAAGATATTTAGCTAGTGTAATAAAATTATGTGGATCTTCTGAAATATGCTTTAATTGATTAGCCGTTAAGTAAGTTTCAGCTTCAATATTTCCACTAGCATTATTACTTCTGTCAATTAAAGACATTTTAAAATCTATTATTTCTTTAGTCTGCATTTTCATTCTCCAAGCAAAACGAGAGCCTAACCCAGTCCATTCTGGATTATTAGACAGTAAAAAGTGCCTGAAAGGAATAGTTATTTGAAATAAGATAAATACCCCAATAATTAATGCTGTAGCTTTTTTTTTCTTTGTCCACTCAATTTGATCATTTGTAGAATTTATAATATGCACCACTTCCTTCTTGACTCTTCTTTTAGCTAATTTTATTTCCTTTTTACTAAGTGTTTTATGGGTCTTATTTGGTAATAAGGTATTGATGAAATCACTAACTTTTGAAGAATCAAAGAATAATATGGTAGAACATATCATTAATAGTGGGAAAGAACCAATATCGTTAAATAATAAACTGTTATTGGTTATATTAAATAGGATGACAAGTGCAATTCCGATTTTTCTTGTTTTTTTATTCAATAATAAAAAAACAATCATAAAATCGTAAGTTAAACCGCCGTATTTAATTAAAAAAATAAAAATATTTTCAGGAATGATATCGTGAAGCAGGCTACTATTTGATTGATTGTATAATATTTTAGTTAAATCGGTACGTAACCAATTAGAAGAAAGCTTAGCGAATCCTCCAAAAAAGTAAGGTAAAGAAATTAAGAAAATTAAAAGGTATTGATTCCAGGCAGGGATGTAATTTTTTAATTCTTTTTTAGTTTTTTTTCTTCGCAGGCTATATAGGATGTCGGCATCTAAAAATATCATCACAAAAGATATTAATGAAAATAAATAAATATGATTGTTATAGAGTGTAATATCAATAAACGAAAAATAGGTAAAACCTATAAAAAAGAAAATAATTGCATACCGATACCAAATACCTAAAATGATGAGTAGAGATGAAACTAATAATAAAAAGTGTATAATCTTAAGATAAAAAATTGGAAGCGGTTGCATAAATTCTAGACCTCTGTAAGGGAATAAAATCTCTGGTCCTGCCATAAATTGATAGGTATAATCCAAATTATAGTAAACTATCATTTGGTAACACATAAAGCATCCGAAAATTATTCTATAAATGCTTACAATAGATGGATTTATTGGTTTAAATAAAAATTGATTCATTTTAACCATAATGGAAGATTATTGTTATTAATAACTAATTTTATAATTCAAATATACATTTAATTTTAAAACACAAAAAAACTCCATCAGGAAGACCTAAAGGAGTTTATTTTTATAAATTTTAAAACAAATTACAACTATAAAGAAGCAATGTGTTTATTCATATTTGATTTTAAGTTAGCTGCCTTGTTATTGTGAATAACATTTTTCTTAGCTAATTTGTCGATCATAGAAATTACACCTGAAAACAATTTATCAGCTTCTTTCTTATCTGAAGTTTCAACAAATTTCTTCATTGCGTTACGAGTTGTTTTGTGTTGATAACGATTACGTAAACGTTTAACTTCGCTATTTCTAATTCTCTTTAATGCTGACTTATGATTCGCCATTTTTTTGTTTTTAATTCTTATTTTTTGTAGTCCGTAGGGGAATCGAACCCCTGTTACCAGGATGAAAACCTGGCGTCCTAACCCCTAGACGAACGGACCATTAATTTTTAAATGCGGATGCAAAAATACAAATATTTTTGAATGCAACAAGCTTAAGTAAACATTTTTTAATATATTTAATATGCCTTTGCAAAAAGCACTTTTTGATTCGAAGGTTTA
Source organism: uncultured Flavobacteriaceae bacterium (assembly GCA_913061205.1). Classification (GTDB taxonomy): domain Bacteria; phylum Bacteroidota; class Bacteroidia; order Flavobacteriales; family Flavobacteriaceae; genus Marifrigoribacter. The sequence goes on from CAJXVL010000105.1 coordinate 2,322, forward strand.
CCACTAACCATACAAGTCCCCTCCTCTTGTTTAGCATCTAAAGGAATACACCTAATCGTCGCTTTTGTTTCTTTTTTTATCAGTTCTTCTGTTTCGGCAGTACCGTCCCAATGAGCTAATATAAATCCGCCTTTAGTATTTAATACTTCTTTAAACTCATCGTAAGTCACTACATCAGTAGTTTTTTCTGTTCTAAAACTGTCAGCTTTATTATAAAGATTCTTTTGAATTTCATCCATTAAATCGACCACAATAGAAACTACATCATCTCTTGAAATAGATTTTTTAGTTAGGGTGTCTCTTCTGGCAAGTTCTAGTGTTCCATTTTCAACATCTCTAGGGCCAATAGCAAGCCTTACTGGCACTCCTTTTAACTCGTACTCATTAAATTTCCAACCAGGCTTATAAGTGTCTCTGTCGTCGAATTTAACACGAACACCTTTTGTACGAAGTTCTTTCATCACTTCCTTTGCCACCTCACTTACCAGTTCAAATTGTTCATCGTTCCTATAAATAGGAACAATAACTACTTGGTCTGGAGCAAGTTTTGGAGGTAATACTAGTCCTTTGTCATCACTGTGAGTCATAATGAGCGCTCCCATTAAGCGGGTAGATACACCCCAAGAAGTTGCCCAAACATAATCTTGTTTGCCGTCTTTAGCAGTAAATTTAACATCAAATGCTTTTGCGAAATTCTGGCCTAAAAAATGGGAAGTTCCAGCTTGTAGTGCTTTTCCATCTTGCATTAAAGCTTCTATACAATACGTTTCTTCAGCTCCAGCAAATCGTTCGCTTTCCGTCTTTAAACCTTTAATAACGGGAACTGCCATATAGTCTTCTACAAATTCCGCATAGATATTAACCATTTGTTCTGTTTCTTCAATTGCTTCTTGTTTAGTCGCATGAGCGGTATGTCCTTCTTGCCACAAAAATTCAGCTGTACGCAAAAACAATCTAGTTCTCATTTCCCAACGAACAACATTTGCCCATTGGTTTATCAATAAAGGTAAATCTCTATACGATTGAATCCATTTTCTATAGGTATCCCAAATAATAGTTTCCGATGTTGGACGAACAATTAATTCTTCCTCTAATTTAGCATCTGGATCAACTTCAACGCCTCCTTTTCCATCCTCTCTTAACCTATAATGAGTTACGATAGCACATTCTTTTGCAAAACCATCTACATGACTTGCCTCCTTACTAAAATAAGATTTTGGTATAAAAAGAGGGAAATAAGCGTTTTGATGTCCAGTTTCCTTGAACATTCTATCCAATTCAGCTTGCATCTTCTCCCATATAGAAAAACCATAAGGTTTAATAACCATACAGCCTCTAACACCAGAGTTTTCTGCTAGATCAGCATTAATAACTAGTTCGTTATACCATTTAGAGTAATCTTCGCTTCTTTTTGTTAGATTTTTAGCCATAGCAGTGTGTTTGGCACAAATATTGTATTTATTGTTAAAAATGTTTTAGTTCTCGACAAAACTAACTAAATTTATAATGTCCAACAATTAAATTGCTATTGTTATGAAAACCTTTATTTTTTCTTTTAAAAACCTAAATCCATTACTATTAATTGGATTTGTACTCTTATTACTAACTGCTTGTGGAACCCATAAAAAGGATTATGATGAAGTAGATGGAATATATTCATCCACTCAAAATAATGAAGTAGCTGATGAAATTACTGGCGAAGAAGATAAAAACAATTACTATAAACACTATTTTAAAACAAAACAATCAGCTTATAAAGACGTTCCTGAAGATAATGCTATTTTAACAGATGTAGAAGCTTATTATACTTCAGAAACTCTTGATGAAGAGGGTTATGTTGTTTCTGAAGAGCAAGAATATAGCTCAGAATATAATGGAGGAAATGGAGCTTGGGGCTCTAATGCTACTCAAGTTTCCATAAATGTGTATGGAGGTATGGGCTATGCTCCTTATTATGGTGGCTGGGGAAATGCTTATTATGGATATGGCTGGGGAAATCCTTATTTTGGTGGCTGGGGAAATCCTTATTATGGATATGGCTGGGGAAATCCTTATTATGGTGGCTGGGGAAATCCTTATCATAGTGGATGGGGAAATCCTTACTATGGATATGGCGGTAATTATGGTGGCGGCTATGGTTATGCATATAATAGAGGAAGAAGAAATACAGACTATTTAGCAGGAAGATCATATTCGAGAGGAAACAGTAGGGCTACTAGTTATAATAGAAGAGCTAATAATAGGGGTTATTCAAGTAGTTTTGGTACCACAAATTCAAGAAGAGGAAGCTCTTATTCTACATCAGGATCTACCAGAAGATCTGGAACTACTAATCGTAGTGTAAGACCATCAACAAGATCAAGTTATCAAGGAAACTCTTCCTCAAGAGGTAATACAACCCGAAGCTCAAGTACGAAAAGTAAACCAAGTACGAAAACCAGATCAAATACAAAAGCGAGGCCTACTAACACTTCTAGATCAACTAACACTTCTAGGTCGAACAATACATACAGATCAACTAACACTTCTAGATCAAGTAATTCAAGTGGTGGTGGTTCGCGAGGTGGAGGAGGCGGAAGACGCGGCGGAATATAATATTATTTATTTTTTAAATATTTTTATATGAAAAAGTTTTACTTTTTAGTAGTCACGATACTTTCTTTTGCCAGTATTCAATCACAGAATTTAACAGATGCACTTCGTTATTCGACTGAAAACTTAAACGGAACAGCGCGATTTAATGCTTTAAGTGCTGCATTTGGAGCATTGGGTGGAGATATTTCATCCATTGCAATTAATCCTGCAGGAAGTGCAGTTTTTATAAATAGTGCTGGTTCTGCAACACTTTCTGTAGTTGATAAAAAAAATAAATCAAATTATTTTGATACCAATACCGAAGCCTCCTATGTCAATTTAAGGTTTAATCAGGCAGGTTTCGTATTTCCTTTTATTAATCCTAATCTAGCTTCGGTTTTTAACAAATTTTCATTAGGATTTAATTATATAGCTTCCAATAACTACGATGATAATGTTTTTATAGCTGGAACTGGAAATACTTCTATTGGAGCTTACTTTGTTGCAAAAGCTAATGGAGTGCCGTTAAATTTATTGCAATTACAAGAAAATGAAACTATTTCGAGCCTTTATGCATATCTTGGAGTTAATGAGGGTGTATCCACTCAAAATGCTTTTTTAGGATACCAAAGTTTTATTATTGAACCTGTTGATCCCGAAAATTCAGAAAATACAGCATACTATTCAACTATAGCACCCGGAAGTTTTAATCAAAAATATTACTATAATTCAAGAGGTTATAATGGTAAATATTCATTTAATTTTGCTGCAGAAATTAATCATATGATTTCTATAGGAATAAATTTAAATAGTAATAGTTTGAATTATAGAAAAAGCACCTTCTTAAACGAAACTAACAATAACTCAGGAAGTTCAGTAAATTATGTTGGTTTTCAGAATGACCTGTATGCATATGGAGGAGGATTTTCAGCTCAGTTTGGAGCCATCGCAAAGGTCACAAATCATTTAAGATTAGGATTTACATACGACAGTCCTATTTGGTATAATATTTACGAAGAAACTACACAATATATAGAAACATCAAGAGAATTTGACGGAGAAATTTATAATGAATATATCAACCCTAAAATTATTAATGTTTTTAATAAATACAGATTAACAACACCCTGGAAAGTAGCTGCAAGTGGTGCTTATATTTTTGGCAAAAGTGGATTAATTAGTTTTGATTATTCATATAAAGATTACGCTTCTATATATTTTAGTGCTTCGGATAGTTCTTATTTTTCATCTCAAAATACCATAATTAATAATGAGTTAACAGGTGCCTCGGCTATTAAAATTGGTGGAGAATATAGGGTAAATAAACTTCGTCTTAGAGGTGGTTATCAATATGAAGAAAGTCCATATAAAAAGAATACTAATCAGGGAAATCTTACTGGTTTTTCAGGAGGATTTGGACTTTATTTAGGTGCTTATTCTATTGATTTTTCATATTCAAGGATTCAACAAAAAGGAGCTTTGCAATTATATGATATTGGTTTAACAGATACCGCTTCATTAGATAATATTAGAAATAACTATACGGTTACTGTTATTTATGAAATTTATTAATTTTTTTAATCAAATTAATACTAAAAAAAACCATCCTAACTAGGATGGTTTTTTTTTAATTCTGATCATCCCATCTAATTAAATAGGATTTTATAAACTAATTTTTGAATTTATTTTCTAGCTATTTTCTTAGATATTGATCCTGCAGTAGTGTTAATATTTAATAAATAAATACCAGTAGCTAAGCTAGAAATATTAATTTGATGATTTGTGGTTTGTTTTAAAACAACATTGCCTAAAACATCGTATAAATTTGTTGAAATTATTTCAACTCCAGAAGGAGTATTAATAGTTATAATTTCAGACGATGGGTTTGGATATATAGATAGTTGAGATAAAATATTATCATTTACTGATAATGCTTCACAAGTAGCTCCAAAATAGAAGTTACCAATTAACTCACCACTATCTTGTTCACCTTGTATTTCAACTCTTGAAATTGGTTCGTCTGCAATCATACCAAAAAATACTTGAATATTTATTGGAACATTTAATTGAATAGTTTCTATTAAATCTCCACTTTCTCCATAAACTCTTATGTCTGTCAAAGGAGCATTGTTTTCCCAAATATCCATGGCAACTGCATAAATATTGGGAGTAAAGTCAACAATTGTATAATCAGCAAAAGTTATTGCCCCGGCTAAAGGATCTGTGTTTCCAATTGCACCTGCTGGAATACTTACTGTATTTCCTTCATTTGAAGATGAAAGCTGAAACCCACTTTGAAGTTCTCCTGCGGCATAACAACTGTCACCATCACTACTCATTATAGGGCCACAATCTAAAATACTTGCTGGTCCTCCAAGAAAATCCTCGAATGTTACTGTTGGTTCTGAACAATTTTCCTCTAAACCAATATCAAAAAGTACTTTAGCTACATAGGTAGCGATAATTCCCTGAGCACCGTTACTTATAACTGTTGCAGTTTCACCATTAAATTCATTTATCTGGTTTTGATTGGACAATTCAGAAAATGATTGTGGTTGTTGAGCTAATAAAATTCCTCCTGTTAGGAAAAATAAAAAAGTAATGTTTTTCATAATTTTAATTTATAGTGTCTAATATCTGTCTCTTATACACATCTGACGCTGCCGACG
>CAJXVL010000106.1 GCA_913061205.1 uncultured Flavobacteriaceae bacterium
TTGAAAAATACGAAGATCAACTTTCAAAAAAATATATCTTTGATAAAAGAATTGCGTCTCAATTATTAGATGAAGCTTATGAAAGAGGAAAAGAAGAAATAAATGCTGATCATATTTTAGTTTTAGTCAATTTTAATGCGCTTCCAAAAGACACACTAATTGCATATAATAAAATTAAAATTGCTTATGATAAAGCAGTTAGTGGAGAAGATTTTGAAACCTTAGTTGTTAATTATTCTGAAGAACCAGGTGCCAAAAATACTAAAGGTAAGTTAGGTTATTTTACTGTTTTTGGAATGTTATATCCTTTTGAAACAGCAGCGTATAACACAGAAGTCGGTGGGATATCTAAGATTACAAGAACTGCTTTTGGTTATCATGTTATCAAAATAAATGAACGAAGACTAAAAAAACCAAAAATCAATGTTTCTCACATTATGATTTTTTCTAACAAGGATAAAAAAGAAGAAAATTCTGAAGAAAGAATTAATGAATTATATGCAATGATCATGCAAGGGGAATCCTTCGAAAATGTTGCCAAACAATTTTCAGAAGATAAAAGTACTGGTAAAGTTGGAGGTCAAATAAAAACTTTTGGCACCGGAGATTTAAGAGCTCCAGAATTTGAGAAAGCAGCATATTCAATCAAAAATGAAGGAGAGATATTAGCTCCTATTAAAAGTTCTTTTGGATGGCACATTATCAGGCTCAACGAAAAATTTACAATACCTTCTTTTGAAGAACAGAAACCAGACATAGAAAAGAAAATTAATACTGGAGCTAGAGCAAATTTTGTTACACAAACAATTAGTAATAAAATAATTGCTAAATACGGTTATAAAGAGGGGCAAAACTATTCGCCATACTTCAATACCTACCTAACAGATAGTATCTATAAAAAGAAGTGGGTGTATACTCCTATTCCTTCTGAAGACAACAAAGTGTTTTTTACTATAGGAACTAAAGAGATTATGTATTCTGACTTTGCTAAATACATTAGAGATCACCAAAGATTGGGAAAAAAATATTCTGATAAGGACAGGTTATTATTAGATATGTATGGTGTATTTAAGAATGAAGCGCTTAAAAATTATTACAAAGAAAGATTAGAATTAGAGAATGAAGAGTATGCAATCATTATTAATGAATACAGAAATGGACTTTTAGTTTATGACGTAATGAAAAATAATATATGGGAAGCTGCAAAATCAGACTCGATCGGCCTTAAGAAATATTATACAGCCACAAAAGATAACTATATGTGGAAGGAAAGAGTTGATGTAGATATTATTTCTAGTACTAATAATGAAAGCGCTAAAAAAGCCCAAGAATTATTAAATGAGGGAATGGAAATTATGAAAATTAAAGAACTGCTCAATACAGAAGGTAAAGTAAATGTCATTATTACAAGTGGTATCTATGAAATAGATCAAAATGAACTTCCTGAAGGTCTTAAAATTAAAACAGGAGTTTCAGAAATTTATAAAAGAGACAGCTCTAGTGTCGTTGTAAACGTTAAAGAAGTTATCGAACCCTCCGTAAAAGAATTCATAAATGTTAGAGGAATTGTTTTAAGTAACTACCAAAGTGAAATAGAAAAAAGATGGATGAAAAGCCTCAGAGATAAATACAAAGTTGAAATTAATAAAAAGTCTCTTAAAAAAATTAAAAAAGAATTGGATAATTAATGAATAAAATATTTTTAACTATTATTAACCTAATTGTCTTATGCTCTTGTGATTTTATTAATCAAGAAAATCTAGATACACCTATTGCTAGAGTTAATGATAGTTATTTATATCAAAAAGATATTAAAAATTTAATTTTTGAAAATACATCAAAAGATGATAGTACATTAATAGTTACTAATTTTATAAATAGGTGGGCTACTAAACAATTGTTAATTGATCAGTCTATAATTAATTTAACTCAAGAGAAACAAGATGCTTATAATAATTTAGTAAATCAATATAAAACAGACCTTTATATAGAAGCTTATAAGAGTTCAATAGTTGCTAAACGATTAGATAGCATAATAACTTTTGAAGAACTTGAAAAATTTTATAATCAGAATAAAGAAAATTTTAAATTAAATGATGATCTATTAAAGATAAGGTATATACACATTGATGAGAATTTTTCAAACACTAAAGAATTAGTAGAAAAATTTAAACGATTTGACTCTATTGATAAAAACGAATTAACAAAATTAAGTATCAAGTTTAAAGCGTTTAATTTAAATGATTCAATTTGGATAAAAAACGATCTTTTAATTGGAGTGTTACCAGTGCTTAAACAGAACAATATTCAAGTGTTAAAAAAAACTAATTTTACACAATTACAAGATTCATTAGGAGTATATTTGGTGAAAATCGAAGCACTATTAAAAACCAATGATATTGCTCCTCTTTCTTACGTTAAACCTACAATAGAGCAAATTGTAATAAACAAAAGAAAGCAAGAAATTTTAAAGAAAATAGAAAAAGAGATTACAATAGATGCAATTAAAAATAAAAATTTTGAACTTTTTACAGAAAACTAGCTTTCTACAAATACTACTTATTAGTTTGTTAAACCCTATAATAGCACAGGAAGTTGTTGTTGTTGATAGTGATGGTATTGCGGAAAACACAGAAATTATTGAGCAACAAACTGAGCTTGACACCGTAATTAATTTTAAAAGATTTAAAGCCGAAGGAGTTAGTGGGGTCGTTGGAGATTTTGTGATTTTAGAATTTGATATAGATAAAAGTTACCTTGAATTTGAACAAAATGGAGTAGATATTAGTGCCATTGATCGTTGCCAAATGATAGGAAAATTGATGGAGGATAAGTTATATGTTCATCAAGCGATTCAAGACAGTATATTGATTTCCGATGCAGAAATTGCACCAGAAGTTGATCAGCTTATGGCTTATATGATTGAACAAGTAGGAAGCGAAGAGAAGGTAGTTAGCTATTATAGAAAATCTAATATAACGGAATTAAGAGCTGATTTATTTAAAGCTAGAAAAGAGATTAGGCTTACGGAGCGCATGCAAGAAAGTATTGTATCAAATGTTGTGATAACTCCTGAAGAAGTAAGAACATTTTTCTTTTCAATTCCTGTTGATGAACGACCAATATTTGGTGCAGAATTAGAGGTTGCTCAATTAGTAATTGAACCAGAAGTTACCGATAAAGCAAAGCAAGATGCAGTTAATAGACTTAAGGTTATTAGAGTTGATATCGTAGATAACGGATCGTCTTTTGCAACAAAAGCTGTATTGTATTCTAAAGATGGAACTCGAACTAAAGGAGGTCTTATAGAAGGGGTACGTAAAGATGCTCCTATGGCTAAGGAATTTAAAGATATGGCATTTTCACTACAAGAAGGTGAAGTGAGTGAACCTTTTGAAACTGAATTTGGTTTTCATTTATTAAAAGTTGATAAAATAAGAGGTCAGGAGGTAGATGTGCGGCATATTATTATTTTCCCAGAAGTTTCTCAAACTATTGTTAAAGCTGCACGAAAAAAAATGGATACAATTCGTCAAAGTATCATTGATGAAAAAATACCTTTTAGTGAAGCAGCAAAACTTTATTCCGATGATTTTGAAACAAGAAATAATGGAGGAATACTCGTTAACCCACAAACATTCGATACAAGGTTTGAATTAACAAAAATGGATCCTACGTTAAGCGCCCAAATTTATAATATTAAAAAAGGAGAAGTAACTAAGGTTTATACAGACACAGATCGAACAGGAAAAAAAATATTTAAAATATTAACAGTTACTGCAAGATATGACGAACATGTTGCCGATTATGTTATGGATTACGAGAAGGTTCATGAACTTGCTCTTAAAGAAAAACAATTAAGAGCAATTGAAGATTGGCAAGAAGAAAAAATTAAAGAGACATACATTAAAGTTAACTCAGATTATAAAGATTGTGATTTTACTAATAATTGGGTAAAAAAAGAAAATTAGTATGTCAGATGTTATAGCAATAAAACAGCTCGTCACAAAATATAATGAGTTAAGAAGAGAGATTAAAAAAATAATCGTTGGACAGGACGAAGTTGTTGAACAGGTATTAATTTCTATATTTTCTGGAGGGCATGTGTTATTAATAGGAGTTCCAGGATTAGCAAAGACCTTATTAGTTCATACTGTCGCCAATGCTTTAGGATTAAACTTTAAACGCATTCAGTTTACTCCAGATTTAATGCCTAGCGATATCTTAGGATCAGAATTATTAGACGAAAACAGACATTTTAAATTTATTAAAGGGCCCGTTTTTTCTAATATTATTTTGGCAGATGAAATTAATAGAACTCCACCAAAAACACAAGCAGCCTTGTTGGAGGCTATGCAAGAAAAGTCTGTGACAATTGCTGGTCATACTTATAAATTAGACAAGCCTTATTTTGTATTAGCAACACAAAATCCGATTGAGCAGGAAGGAACTTATCCCCTACCAGAGGCCCAATTAGATCGCTTTATGTTTGCTGTTAATCTAGAGTATCCTTCGTTTAATGAAGAAGTTGATATTGTAAAAACTACTACAGTAGGAGCTAAGCCAGTAATCAACGCACTATTTACTGCTGAAGAAATTATAAAATATCAAGAACTAATTCAAAAAATACCTGTAGCGGATAATGTTATCGAATATGCGGTAACTCTTGTAAGTAAAACAAGGCCTAAGTGTTCTATTGCTCCAGAAATTGTAAAAAAATATATAGATTGGGGAGCGGGACCAAGAGCGTCCCAAAATTTAATCTTAAGTGCAAAAACATATGCGGTAATGCATGGAAAGTTTTCTCCAGATATAGAGGACGTTCAAAAAGTTGCCACCGGTATTCTTCGCCATAGATTGATTAAAAATTATAAGGCAGAAGCTGAAGGTTTAAGTATTGAAGATATTATTAAATCGCTTTTTTAATATATATTTTACATAATTCGTAATTTTTTACACATAAAAATCCTATTTTTATAAAATATGTTTATTAAAATCGAATAATTGATAAATTATATTCACTAAATTGTCGGAATTCTTCATTATTTGTTAATAATCTTTAAATTTTGTAATTTTGCAGAAGTTTAATCTTAAAAAATTTAAACTTAGTTCTTAAAATTATAAAAATAAAAAATATGGCATTCGATATTGATATGATTAAAAAAGTCTACTCTCAAATGGTAAAGAGAGTAGATAAAGCTCGTGAGATAACGGGAAAGCCATTGACGCTTTCAGAAAAAATACTATACTCGCACCTTTGGGATGGAAATGCAACTAAAGCATTTATTAGAGGTAATGATTATGTAGATTTCGCACCAGATCGAATCGCTTGTCAAGATGCTACAGCTCAAATGGCATTATTACAGTTTATGCAAGCTGGTAAAAGTCAAGTTGCTGTACCAACAACCGTTCACTGTGATCACTTAATTCAAGCAAAAGATGGAGCCGCAACCGATTTAAAAAATGCAAATAGTGTTAGTAGCGAAGTTTTTAATTTTTTAGAATCAGTTTCAAATAAATATGGGATTGGATTTTGGAAGCCTGGAGCTGGTATTATTCATCAAGTTGTATTAGAAAATTATGCATTTCCTGGTGGAATGATGATTGGAACCGATTCTCATACTGTTAATGCTGGTGGCCTAGGAATGGTTGCAATTGGTGTTGGTGGGGCAGATGCAGTAGATGTAATGGCAGGGATGGCTTGGGAGCTTAAATTCCCTAAGTTAATCGGTGTAAAATTAACAGGAAAAGTCTCTGGATGGACATCGCCAAAAGATGTGATATTAAAGGTAGCAGGTATTGTTAGTGCCAAAGGTGGTACCGGAGCTATTGTAGAATATTTTGGAGATGGAGCTATTTCTTTGTCTTGTACTGGAAAGGGTACTATTTGTAATATGGGAGCTGAAATAGGAGCAACTACTTCTACTTTTGGATATGATGATTCTATGGAACGTTATTTAAGAGCAACGGATCGGGAAGATGTTGCTGATGCTGCGAATAAAGTAAAAGATTACCTTACTGGAGACGCTGAAGTTTATGCAGATCCTGAAAGTTATTTTGATCAAGTTATTGAAATAAATTTATCTGAATTAGGACCTTTAATAAACGGACCTTTTACTCCAGATTTATCCACTCAAGTAGGTGAACAAATGACAGAAAGAGCTACTGCTAATGACTGGCCTTTAAATATTGAATGGGGATTAATTGGTTCTTGTACCAATTCTTCTTACGAAGATTTATCTCGAGCATCATCTATAGCTCAACAAGCTTTAGATAAAGGAATAAAAATGAAAGCTGAATTAGGAATTAATCCTGGTTCTGAGCAAGTTCGTTATACAGCAGAGCGGGATGGAATCCTTGAGGTTTTTGAAAATTTAAATGCTAAACTATTTACCAATGCCTGTGGACCTTGTATTGGGCAATGGGCAAGATATAGTAATCCTAAAAATGCACCAAAGAATAGTATTATACATTCTTTTAATAGAAACTTTGCTAAGCGTGCAGATGGAAACCCTAATACTCATGCTTTTGTTGCTTCACCAGAGATAACTGCAGCAATTGCAATAGCAGGTCGTTTAGATTTTAATCCATTAAAGGATTCATTAATAAATGAAAACGGTAAAGAAGTAATGTTTGAGGAGCCAACAGGGTGGGAGTTACCTCCAAAAGGTTTTGAAGTAAAAGATAATGGATATTTGGCGCCAGAAGCAGATGGGGGTCATGTTCAAATAACAGTTAATGAAAGTTCTGAGCGTTTACAATTATTAAGTCCTTTTGTTCCCTTAGGAAATAAAATAGAGGGAGCGAAATTATTAATTAAAGCTTTTGGAAAATGTACAACAGATCATATTTCTATGGCTGGACCTTGGTTACGTTTTAGAGGTCATTTAGATAATATCTCGAACAATTGTTTAATTGGAGCAGTTAATGCTTTCAATATGAAAACAAACTTTGTTAAAAATCAATTGGATGGAGATTATGATTCAGTACCAAAAACACAAAGGTCATATAAAGATGCAGGAGTTTTAACGATTGTAGTTGGTGATCATAATTATGGTGAAGGATCTTCAAGAGAACACGCTGCTATGGAGCCACGTCATTTGGGAGTTGCTGCAGTATTAGTAAAATCTTTTGCTAGAATTCATGAAACAAACTTGAAGAAGCAAGGTATGTTAGGATTGACATTTGCTAATGAAAGCGATTATGATTTAATTCAAGAGGATGATACTTTTAACTTTTTAGATTTGAATGAATTTGCTCCAGGAAAACCTTTAACTATTGAAGCGGTTCATAGCGATGGAAGTAAAGATATTATAATTACAAATCATACCTATAACGATTCACAAATTGAATGGTATAATGAAGGATCAGCTCTGAACTTAATTAAGAAAGGTAACGCTTAATTAGCACTAGTAATAAGATTAAAAAAGCCTCAAATTTATTTGAGGTTTTTTTATTTAATAGTGCATTAAATCGGAATGTATAAAATCTGTCTCTTATACACATCTGACGCTGCCGAC
>CAJXVL010000107.1 GCA_913061205.1 uncultured Flavobacteriaceae bacterium
ACGTAAGGAGTCGTCGGCAGCGTCAGATGTGTATAAGAGACAGTCTCTAAATAAATCACCTAATCGTTCTGCATTCTCAGCAAGCTTTTCATCCTTAACAACTTCTAAGGCGGCTATTGCAACAGCACATGCTATTGGATTACCTCCAAAAGTAGATCCGTGTTGACCAGGCTTTATAACGCTCATTATTTCATTACAAGCTAAAACTGCAGATACAGGATATACACCACCACTAACTGCTTTTCCTAAAATTAAAATATCTGGTTTTACATCGGGTACGCCACTACAATCTTTGTTTGGACAGCTACAGTTACCACAAGTAGCCAATAAGCGTCCTGTTCTTGCAATACCAGTTTGTACTTCGTCTGCAATAAACAATACATTGTATTTTTCACATAAATCTTTAGCTTTGGACAAATAATCTTCAGAAGGAACATAAACTCCTGCTTCTCCTTGAATTGGTTCAACTAAAAATCCAGCAATATTTGAATTCTTTTTTAAAACATCTTCTAATGCTCCTAAATTATCATATTCGATTTTAATAAAACCATCGGTATAAGGACCAAAGTTTTTACGAGCATCTTTATCGTTTGAAAATGAAATAATGGTAGTGGTTCTTCCATGAAAATTATTTTCACATACTATTATTTCTGCTTTATTTTCCTCAATACCTAATTTTTCATAAGCATACTTTCTACAAAGTTTAATGGCAGTTTCGACAGCTTCTGCACCACTATTCATAGGTAATACTTTATCAAAATTAAAATATTCACAAATATACTTTTCATAGTTACCTAAAATATCATTATGAAATGCTCTTGATGTTAAGGTAAGTTTTTTTGCTTGTTCCGTTAAAGCATTAATGATTTTTGGATGACAATGACCTTGATTTACAGCCGAATATGCTGAAAGAAAATCATAATATTTTTTATCTTCTACGTCCCATACAAAAACTCCTTCTCCGCGTTCTAGAACTACAGGAAGTGGATGATAATTATGGGCTCCAAATTCATTTTCTAAATCGATTGCTTTTTGTGATGAAGTCTTTTCTAATAAGTTCATAACATATAATTTTAAATTAAAATAAATGTAATTCCTACTGTACCTTTATTCTTTCGAAGACTCGAAAATTCAGCGGAGGAGAGAAATCATCCTTCGGAGTGCAATTTACTAAAAATTAAAGGACTCAAAAAATCATTTTAAAAATTAAATTTCTACCTAGAAATAAAATATCAAAATATATTTGATTTTCTAACACAGAGTTTTAAAGCTATTCTTATTTTTGTACTTATGGCTAGAAAAAAAGAAAATAAGGTTTTTGAAAATATTGAAATTACCGACGCAGGCGCTAAAGGAAAAGCAATTGGTTTTGCAGCAGACGGAAAAGTAATTTTCATCAATAATGCTGTGCCAGGTGATATTTGTTCCGTGCAAATCACTAAAAAAAGAAAAAGCTATTACGAAGGAAAAGCCATTTCATTTTCTAATTTATCTAATAAAAGAGTACAAGCTAAATGTGAATTTTTCGGAACCTGTGGAGGTTGTAAATGGCAATATATGGGCTATGAACACCAACTATTTTACAAACAAAAGGAAGTTGAGAATAACCTGAAACGCATTGGAAAAATTGAATTACCAAATATCTCACCAATTTTAGGTGCTAAAGAGCAGTATTATTATCGCAATAAAATGGAGTTTTCTTTTAGTGACAGTAAATGGTTAACATTAGATCAGATTAAAAGTGATAGAATTATTGAAAACAGGAATGCTCTCGGATTTCATATTCCAGGAATGTGGGATAAAATATTAGATATAGATTCTTGTCATTTACAAAGAGACCCTAGTAATAACATTCGAAACTTTGTAAAAAATAAAGCAGAAGAACTAAAACTTACATTTTACAACAACAGAAAACAGGAAGGTTTCCTAAGAACTCTTATGATTCGAACCTCTACAACTGGAGATTTAATGGTTTTAGTTCAGTTTTTTCATGAAGATAAAGTCAATCTAGAATTACTATTAGAAGCAATCGGTAATGAATTTTCAGAAATAACCTCCCTACTATATGTAATTAATTCAAAAGGAAACGATACTTTATACGATCAAGATGTAATTTGCTTTAAGGGTGAAGATCATATTTTTGAAGAAATGGAAGGGCTTCGTTTTAAAATAAATGCAAAATCTTTTTATCAAACTAATTCTGAGCAAGCATACGAATTATATAAAATAACTAGAGATTTTGCTGAGTTAACAGGAAATGAAATTGTTTTTGATTTATATACAGGTACAGGGACAATTGCACAGTTTATTTCTAAAAAAGCAAAAAAAGTAATCGGAATTGAATCAGTACCAGACGCTATTGATGCAGCTAAGGAAAATGCAAAATTAAATAATATTAAAAATACAGAATTTTATGTTGGAGATATGAAAAAAGTCTTTAATGATCAATTTATTGACCGACATGGCATTCCCGATGTAATTATTACCGATCCACCAAGAGATGGAATGCATAAAGATGTTGTAGAACAACTGCTGAAAATTTCAGCAAATAAAATTGTTTATGTAAGTTGCAATAGCGCAACACAGGCTAGGGACTTAGCAATATTAGACGAAGATTATAAAGTAACAAAAACACAAGCGGTAGATATGTTCCCACAAACATTTCATGTAGAAAATGTTGTACTTTTGGAAAAAAGAAACAAATAGCAATCAAACTATGATTCGAAAAATAGTTTTACTATTCTTACTTGTTGGTATAATTTCAGCTTGCACAAAAGATGATATTTGTACAAAAGAAACTCTTACAACTCCTTTTCTTGTAATAAAATTTAAGAACAAGATAAATCCGTTGTTATCAAAAAATGTTACAAACTTAACAGTAACGACGATAGTTAACAACGACAGTATCGATATTTATAAATCTCAAACTACAGATTCTATATTAATCCCATTAAACACTGGAACAAATAATACAGAGTACCTATTTACTGAAAATAACACTTCAAGTAATCCAGGTAATACTGATAACGTAAATTTTACCTATCAAAGAGATAACATATATATAAATAGAGCTTGTTCTTTTAAAGTTATTTTTGAGGAATTAATAACACAATTAGAAATCGTTGAAGGTGAAAATTGGATCAGTGAAATAGAAGTTAATAAATCAACAGTCGAAAATGAAGATGAAACACACGTTACTATTTTTCATTAGTCTTCTGTTTTTCGGAACTTATTTAGGTAAGGCACAAGAAGAAAAAGAAACAATAGCTAAAGACTCCATTATTACAAACAATAAATATGGATTGCGATTAGGGCTCGATATTGCTAGACCCATTCGATCTTTAGTGGATAAAGACTTTTCTGGTTTTGAAATAATGGCTGACTTTAGAATAACTCATAGATTTTATATAGCTGCTGAGTTTGGAAATGACAAGGATGATCAAATTGAGGAAAATTTAGTTTCATCAACCAAGGGAAGTTATGCTAAGTTAGGTGTAGACTTTAATGCCTATAATAACTGGGTGGGTATGGACAATGCAATTTATGCTGGCTTAAGATATGGGTTTTCTACTTTTAACCAAGATCTTCAAGGTTACACCATATATACTGGAGATAGTACTTTTCCTGGGACGATTGTTTATGATCCAATTTCATATTCCGGTTTAAATGCACATTGGATAGAATTTATTTTTGGAGTTAAAACAGAGGTTTTTAATAATTTATTTTTATCAATAAACCTGCAATTAAAGAATAAGTTTTACGAGGAAGTTCCTGAAAACTTCAATAACCTTTACATTCCTGGGTTTAACAAAACCAATGACTATGGCAATTTTGGAGTAGGTTTTGGTTATGGAGTTTCTTATTTAATTCCTATTTATAAAAAATAAATATTAACTATTTTTTTTTGTTTTTTTACTTCCTTCATACATATCATACCGTACAAATTTAGCCTCTAATTTCCCATTATAAAGCTTAATTCTTCTAGAAGGCCTTAAACCTACATGTTTTAAGGCTTCCATATTACTGGTGATCATCCAAGCTTGTGTACCAGGATATTGATGTTTCAAAGTAGTACCAATGGATGCATATAATTTTTCTGCATCTATTTGTATTCTTTCATCATAAGGTGGGTTAAAAATGATAAAAAGAGGACGTTCAGTTTCTTTTTTACTCTCAAAAAAATCTTGATGATGAACCTTAATAAATTCTTTTAAATTTGCACTTTCTATATTTTCTTTTGCCTTATCGACAACGTCAGCTTCCATATCAAATCCTTGAATACTATAATTAGATTCTCTTATTTTTTTTAATGCAGCATTTTCAATTAATTCAAATAAGTCCACATCAAAATCAGGCCAATTCTCAAAGGAAAATTCATCACGGTTTAAATTTGGCGGTATATTACATGCGATCATAGCGGCTTCCGTTAAAATAGTTCCACTTCCACACATAGGGTCCAATAAATCACATTGTCCATTCCACCCAGCTAACATGATCATACCTGCAGCCAGTACTTCATTGATGGGTGCCATTGTATTTGCCACCTTATAACCTCGTTTATGTAATGATTGCCCGGAACTATCTAAAGATAATGTGCAAATATTACGATCAATATGAATATTAACTCTAAGTGTTGGATGGTCTAAATCTACATCAGGCCTTCTACCTTCTTTATCTCTAAAACGATCAACAATAGCATCTTTAGTTTTTAAAGCTATGTATTGGGAATGTGTGAATTTTTCTGAAAACACAGTAGCATCTACAGCAAGACTCCCATCAACATCCATATAATTTTCCCAAGGAAAAGCATATACTTTTTTGTAAATATCTGCTTCTGTAAAAACATTAAAAGAGGTTACAGGCTTTAAAACTTTAATAGCAGTTCTACAGCAAAGATTTGCTTTATACATAAATCCTTTATCTCCTTCAAAAGCAACGTTTCTCGTGCCAATCTCTACTTTGGAGGCCCCTAATTTTCTTAATTCTGTTGCTAACACCTCTTCTAGACCAAACATGGTTTTAGCAATCATTTTAAAATTTTTTTCCATAGATATTTTATTCACAACCACAAAAATACAGTAATTTAGTAGCCCAAATAATAATTCATGCTAAAAGATATAGAAAATTGGTATACATCCTGGTTTGACTCCCCTTATTACCATATTTTATATAAAAATCGAGATGATAAGGAAGCCGGTTTATTCATGAAAAAGTTAAGTTCTTTTTTAAAACTATCACCAGGGTCTACTATTTTAGATTTAGCTTGTGGTAAAGGGCGTCATTCAAAATATTTAAATGAATTAGGTTATCATGTTACAGGGGTAGATTTATCTCCACAAAGCATTACTTATGCAAAGAAATTTGAAAACGATAATTTATTTTTTGATGAGCATGACATGAGTAAACCCTACCCTAAACAGTTTGATGCTGTTTTTAATTTATTTACAAGTTTTGGTTATTTTGAAAAAGAAGAAGATAATTTAAGAACGATAAAATCTATAAAAAGTGAATTAAAACCGAACGGTTATGGGGTTATAGACTTTTTAAATTCCAATTTTGTTAAGAAACATTTAGTGCTATCTGAGACTAAAATAGTAGATGGTATCACCTTCTTTATTCAACGTGAAATTAAAGATGGTTATATTTTTAAAAACATTAGATTTAAACATAATAACCAAGAGTATAATTTTACTGAAAAAGTAAAAGCTATTTCACTTTTGGATTTTAAAAACTACTTTAGGGAAGCTGGAGTAAATTTAATATACTCGTTTGGAGATTATCAATTAAATGAATACAACAAAGAAAATTCTAGTCGTTTAATTTTAATATTTAACTAATTTAATGATATACATATTACTTTTTACATCTGTTTTTATTGGTTATTTAATAGCTTTAATTTTAAAGGTTAAGGAGGTGAAATCATTATCTATTTACTTGGCTTTTAGTGGAGCTTTTCTTTTAGCACTTACCATTTTTGAATTGTTACCAGTAGTTTATCAAAATCCTAACAAAACTATCGGAGTATATATAATTGCTGGTATACTATTACAGATTATTTTAGAATTTTTCTCACAAGGAGCAGAACACGGGCATGTTCATATTAACAAACATACCAATTCATTTCCCTGGCTATTATTTATTAGTTTAAGTATTCATGCACTATTAGAAGGAGTTCCAATTACTGAAAATAACAACTTACTAATTGGAATAATGGTACATAAAATCCCAATTGCTTTAATTTTATCTGTATTTTTTATAAAAGCTAATTATAAGAAGACTACTATAGTATTATTTCTGTTTTTATTTGGATTAATGACTCCTTTAGGTAATTGGTTATCCAACAACTTTGAAATAACACAAAACTATCATAGAGAAATTACTGCTGTTGCAATTGGTGTATTTTTTCATGTTTCTACAACAATACTTTTTGAAAGCTCTAAAAACCATCAATTTAATGTTTCAAAAATGTCTGCAGTAATTCTTGCAATTATTATTGCTTACTTTCTATAATTTGTAACATTTTATAGTTATATAAACTAAAAATAAATCGTAAAATATAATTTAAGTCAGTAACTTTATTAAATAAATCTATGAGCATAAGTAGCTATATTTTTATTTTTAAGAGCATTAAGGACCATTCTAGATTCCATATTTTAGAACATTCTCTTCATTAAATCTCTTAGCTTCCCTTTTAAATCATCATTATAGTTTTATTAAATAGCTATGTTATAAATTAATTAGGTGTTTATTTTAATTTTACGACAAAAAAAAGTCCCAATCAAATAAATGATTGGGACTTAAGGAAGGCGGCGACCTACTCTTCCACAGTAGTAGTACCATCGGCGCAAACGGGCTTAACTTCTCTGTTCGGAAAGGTAAGAGGTGAGCCCCGTCGCTATAACCACCTTAGTTATTAGCGTTTCGTTAACTGTTAGATGTGATTTAAACACAATCCACCAGTTACGATACACTGTCCAGCAATGCTGAACAAATATCTTAACATAAAGAAAAAAGAATTATTAGAATAGTAATAGTATTAAATAGACTTATAAAAAGAGTTGCCCTCTCCAAGTTGCCTTGGAGAGGAACGGTTTGTACATAAGCTATACGGGTTATTAGTATCACTCGGCTACAAACATTACTGCTCTTACACCTATGACCTATCAACGTGGTAGTCTCCCACGACCCTTTAAAGAAATCTCATCTTGTGGTGGGTTTCGCGCTTATATGCTTTCAGCGCTTATCCCTTCCCGACGTAGCTACCCAGCAGTGCTTCTGGCGAAACAACTGGTACACCAGAGGTCAGTCCAACTCGGTCCTCTCGTACTAGAGTCAGATCCACGCAAATTTCTAACGCCCACAGCAGATAGAGACCGAACTGTCTCACGACGTTCTGAACCCAGCTCGCGTGCCACTTTAATGGGCGAACAGCCCAACCCTT
>CAJXVL010000108.1 GCA_913061205.1 uncultured Flavobacteriaceae bacterium
TAAGTTTGGTAATTGCCGGAAAAATGAAGCCAGCTGAAGCCACTGAATTAATAGCGTTATTCAAATAATTTCATTTTAAAAATTTAGAATTAAAAAAATAGTATCATTAAATTTAGACATGACTAAAAATAAAATTAATTAAAAAAAATGTTCGAACAATTAGTAGAATTCGCAAAAATAAACCCAATTTTATCTGCCTTTTATGCTTCGGTATTTACCTGGGGCTTAACTGCTTTAGGAGCTTCACTGGTTTTCTTTTTCAAAAAGGCAAATCGAGCAGTTTTAGATGGTATGTTAGGCTTTACTGGAGGAGTAATGGTAGCGGCAAGTTTTTGGAGTTTATTGGCTCCTGCAATTGAAAACAGTGAAGGAGAAGGCTTTGTAAAAGTGCTTCCAGCAGCAATCGGATTTGGACTTGGAGCTTTGACTTTATTTGGTATGGATAAATTAATGCCACATTTACACATTAACTTTAAAAAAGAAGAAGCAGAGGGGATAAAGACAGATTGGCATAAAACCACTTTATTAGTTTTAGCAATTACACTTCATAATATACCAGAAGGATTAGCTATTGGTGTTCTTTTTGGTGCTGCATCAACTTTGGGTGGATTTGAACAGACTGAAATGATAATTGCTGCTATTACTTTAGCAATAGGAATAGGTATTCAAAATTTTCCAGAAGGATTTGCAGTTTCTATGCCTTTAAGAAGACAAGGTGTTTCTCGTTTTAAAAGTTTTTGGTATGGACAACTATCTGCGGTTGTAGAGCCCATTGCAGCTGTTGTAGGAGCAGTAGCTGTTGCTTTTTTTACTCCAATTTTACCTTATGCATTAGCTTTTGCAGCAGGTGCAATGATTTTTGTTGTTGTTGAAGAAGTGATTCCAGAAACCCAAAGGGATAAGTACACCGATATCGCAACCTTAGGTTTTATAGGAGGTTTTATAGTGATGATGTCTTTAGATGTTGGTTTAGGGTAAAATAGTCTAGCATACTATTTAACTATAGTTGATTTACAATAGTTATTATGAAATTAAGTTCTATTTATCACCTATTTTTTTCCAGCTTTAAAAGATCGTCCAGGTACTAAAAAAAGGTGTTATAACCGCTAAATAAGTTTAGTGGCAAGCACAATCATTTTTACCACATTTGGTGTTTTCCCCATCCATGGTTGTGCTCTTCTTTTGTCTCCCCTCAAAAATTGGATTCCAAACAAATTTTTTAACTAGAAATCCTGCTGCTAATGAGAATGTAAGTATAACTAATATATCTTGCATTATTTAAGTATTTGATAAGCAGCTAAAGCAACAATATATGCTAAAGCAGTCATTGATAATAATTGCCATAATGGCCATTTCCATGAATTTGTTTCTCGTTTTACGATAGCTAAGGTACTCATACATTGCATCGCAAAAGCATAAAATAATAAAAGAGAAATACCACTCGCTAAATTAAATAAGGGCGCTCCGTTAGATGGGTTGATTTCAGCAGCCATTCTTTCTTTTATAGTTTCTACTTCATCATTTCCAACACTATACATGGTAGCAAGAGTCCCAATAAACACTTCTCTTGCAGCAAATGAACTTATTAGGGCAATACCTATTTTCCAATCGTAACCTAGAGGTCTTACTGCAGGCTCTATAAATTTACCAACTATACCTATATATGAATTCTCTAATTTAAAAGATGATAATTTAATAGCTAGCTCCTCTTGTGATAAATTTTGTTGTTCGGTTTGTTGTAAAACAATTTCTTCAGCTTGATTGAAATCTCCAGGACCATAAGAACCCATAACCCAAAGAATTATTGAAATAGCTAAGATTATTTTACCAGCTCCAAATACAAATGATTTCGTTTTTTCTAATACGGTAATCCCCACATTTTTCAATAAGGGTAGTTTGTAATTTGGCATTTCAATCACAAAAAAAGACTTGCTTTTTACATGTAAATATTTGTCTAAGGTATAAGCTGCAATAATTGCAGCAGCAAAACCTAAACCATATAAAATTAAAAGCGTCAACCCTTGTAAACTAATAATTCCCAATACTCGACCTTCTGGAATAACCAATGAAATGATTATTAAATAAACAGGTAATCTAGCTGCACAAGTTATAAATGGAGTTACTAAAATTGTAATAAGGCGTTCTTTCCAATTTTCAATATTTCTAGTAGCCATAATTGCAGGAATTGCACACGCAGTACCAGAAACTAATGGCACAACACTTTTTCCGCTTAATCCAAAACGACGCATAATTCTGTCCATTAAAAAGACCACACGACTCATATAACCACTTTCTTCTAAAATGGAAATAAATAAAAATAAAAATGCAATTTGTGGTATAAAAATTACAATCCCACCAAGTCCAGGTATGATTCCTTCTGTAATTAAATTTGAAAAAACACCAGGAGGTAAATTAATTTTTAACCATTCACTTAATAATGTAAATGAATTATCAATAAAGTCCATTGGATAGGTGCTCCAATCGAATATGGCTTGAAATATCAATAATAAAATAGAAAAGAAAATAACATAACCCCAAAACTTATGAGTTAATATTTTATCAAACCTACTTCTTAAATCTTTTGCATTTTTTGAATCAATTGATAAGGTCTCTTTTAGGGTGTCATTGATAAATTGATACCGAGCAATGGTTTCTTTTTGCTGTAATCGTTTTAGATTAGTTATAGATTCTGTTTGAAAGGGTTGGATTCCATTTATTTTCTTTCTGTTTAACTTTCCAAAATTAACATCCTGGGTAACCACCAACCATAACTTATATAAATCTTGATTTGGGAAAGTTTTTTGAAGGCGTTCAAAATATTCGGGAGCTATTTTAGAGGAATTTATACAAGGCGTTAAAGAGAGCGAATTGTAATTTGAAATTAAACTCTTTAAGGTTTCAATCCCAGTTTTTTTTCTGGAACTTAGTAAAACAATTTTAGTTCCTAATTTTTTTTCTAGTTCTTTAATATTAAGTGAAATGGCTTTCCGTTTCATTCTGTCAGCCATATTAATTGCTAAAATGGTTGGAATTCCAAGATCTTTTATTTGTGTAAATAAAAGTAAGTTTCTTTTTAAGTTCTCAATATCTGCGATAACGACAGCCACATCGGGATAATCTTTATCTTTTTTATTAAGTAGTAATTCTATAACTACATTTTCATCTAAGGAAGAAGCATTTAAACTATAAGTCCCCGGGAGATCAATAATGTGGGCTTTTAGGTTTCTTTCAAGCTGGCAGGTTCCTTGTTTTTTTTCAACCGTAATTCCCGGATAATTTCCAACTTTTTGATTGAGTCCAGTTAGGATATTAAATACAGAGCTCTTTCCTGTATTTGGATTACCAATAAGTGCAACATTTATTTGTTTAGCCATTGATAAGTTCAATTTCAATCTTGCAAGCCATTTCCTTTCTGATAGCTAAATGACTGCCATTAATAGTAAGATATAATGGGTCTTTAAAAGGAGCTTCTTGTAGTAAAGTTACTTCATTACCAGGAAGACATCCCATTTCTAACAATTTTAAGGGGACTACATCTACAGAGAAGTCTTTTATAACGGCCCGTTGCCCAATTTTTAAAGACGCAATAGAAAGCATTTTTATTTAGATTCATTTTAAACAACAAATGTAAACTAACATATTGACATGAGGCAATGTTGTTTAATAAAAGATTTAAAACCTCTTATGATAGGCGTATTAATTTTCTCTTTTCAATATTTGGATATCCTTTAAAAGATTTTGTACATCTAAATCATCAGTTCCATCGTAAAACCCTCGAATTCTTTTTTTCTTGTCTATTAAAATAAAGTTTTCAGTATGTATCATATCATATTGATCACCATTACCATTGGTTTTAACTGCGAGATAAGATTTTCTTGCAAGTTTATAAATTTCTTTTTTTTCTCCAGTAACAAGATTCCATTTTGTATCATCTACTCCTTTTTTAAGAGCGTATTTTTTTAATTGAGCAACCGAATCGATTTCTGGCGTAACCGAATGTGACAACAACATGATTGTAGAATCATTTTTCAATTTATTTTGGACTTCAAGCATATTATCTGTCATTATGGGACAAATAGTTTGACAGGTGGTAAAAAAGAAATCTGCTACATATATTTTATTTTTATAATCTTCTTGAGTAATGGTTTTCCCGTTTTGATTGATCAATGAAAAGTCAGAAATTATATGATATTTTTTTACATGTTGTATGGTACTATCCACTAGTTCAGCATTCACTTTCGCTGGTTGAAATATTGGTAAAACCTCATTAGGTTTTAAAACTTGATATATAATTGAAATAATTATAATGGAAAGAACCAATAGTACAAGTCCAAAAATTTTATACTTGGAAAAAAATAAAAGCATACTTTAAAAGTCTTTTTTTTTAAAAAACAAAGTTAGGAGACTTTTATCAAATTACAAGTAAAATTTGGTCCCAAATGTTTTCAAAATATCATTATTAGTGACTTTACAAAATAATTATTGTTTTTTCATTTTAAAACAAATTACAGAATCAAACTTAAATAGTTAATTAAAAGGTAATAAACGTAAGGTAAAAGAGATTTATAATATAAATTATCTATTTTTGCACCCTAATTTTATAGACTATGAGTCCATTTGCTGTTAAAGCATTACAATTGCTTCTAAGCCTTTCTTTACTAATTGTCCTTCACGAATTGGGGCATTTTATACCTGCCAAATTATTTAAAACTCGGGTAGAGAAGTTTTACCTTTTTTTTGATATAAAGTTCTCTTTATTTAAAAAGAAAATAGGAGAAACTGTTTATGGTATTGGTTGGTTACCACTTGGAGGATATGTGAAAATATCTGGAATGATTGATGAGAGTATGGACAAAGAGCAAATGGCCTTGCCCCCTCAACCTTGGGAATTTAGATCCAAACCAACATGGCAACGTTTAATTATTATGTTAGGTGGTGTAACTGTTAATATTATTGTTGGGTTTGTAATTTATATATGCATTTTTTTCTTTGTAGGTCAAAAAATTGTTACCAATGATGAATTGCCAAATGGTTTTGCTGTTTCTCAAACATTTAAAGACCTAGGTTTTAAAAATGGGGATAAAGTTTTAAAGCTCAATGGGAAAGATTTTGAAAATTTAAATGACTTAAACCGTTACTTATTCTTAAGAGATGTTAATTCACTGACCGTGAAGCACAGCGATGGAAATACGGAAACAATTTCGATTCCGGAGGAAGTTGGCATGACTATGTTTAAAGCAGGAGAATTAAGACCTTTTCAGCCTGTAAGAAGTAATGTTTTAGACACTATTATTCCAAATTATCCTGCTGAAAAAGCTGGTTTATTAAAAGGAGATAAAATTTTATCAGTTAACGGAGTAACAACGCTTAATTGGGCAAGTTTATCAGAAAATATCAAAGCAAACCCTGCATCGGAAGTTACTTTAACTATTGATAGAGATGGGGGCTTAGAAACAATTAAAGTTACTCCTAGGGAGGATGGTACCATTGGAATTAATAATTTTGGTTTAGAATATCAAAATGCTTACAAACAAGTAAAATATGGCTTTATTGAAAGTTTAGGAGGAGGAATCAACTATGGATATAATGTTTTAACAGACTATGTAAAACAATTTAAATATGTATTTACATCTGAAGGAGCTACACAAGTAGGTGGGTTTGGAGCAATTGCTAATTTATTTCCTGGTACATGGAATTGGATTTCTTTCTGGCATACCACTGCTTTAATTTCAATTATTTTAGCATTTATGAATATTCTGCCAATACCTGCATTAGATGGTGGACACGTAGTGTTTTTATTGTATGAGATGGCTACCGGACGTAAGCCTAATGAAAAAGTAATGGAGTATGCACAAATGGCAGGATTTATATTATTAATTGCATTGGTATTATTTGCAAACGGGAATGATGTTTACAGATGGTTATTTAAATAATAAAAAAATAAAAATTGTTTGCAGCACATAAAAAATAATTTATATTTGCACCCGCTTGTAAAACCAATAAGGTTTTAAAAAGCGAATTTAAAGTTCTTATAATAACGATTACAACAATAAATTCCTCTTTAGCTCAGCTGGTTAGAGCACCTGACTGTTAATCAGGGTGTCCTTGGTTCGAGTCCAAGAAGAGGAGCAGAACAACCCTTTACATCTTTGATGTAGAGGGTTTTTGCTTTTATTAAGACGATTAAATATAACAAAATATTGCGATATAAAGCATTAATTGGTAGTAATGAGACAATCAATTATTGTTGCGTGTTCGTCTTTTGAGGACTCCACTTCACTGATTAGATATCAATATCTTAACACCTTAATCTTAAAACTTATAAAAATGAACCCCATAATATCTTGGTCACTATTTACCTTATCCATTGCAACATTATTTTTTGGTATTATATCTTATGTCAATACACTCAATACACATAGTTGGTATATTGAATATGATAGAGATGAAGATTATATACTTCTTGGATTTTCTATAGTTATTTTCCTCGCTATTACATTCATTCTTTGGAAGAACAATTTTTATAGTAGAAACAAATAAATTCACTTAAAAACTATTACTTGTTTACCATTTATAAACAGGATAATTGTTTATGAAATTTGTATTTAATTGTATTTAATTGTAAAATTGATCTCCAAAGGCCAATTGCCTTCATAACTATAAACGCATTACTATGACTTTAAACTCTAAAATAAAATTACTTACAGTTCTACTATTATTGATAACTACGATCACTATTGCTCAAAAAGAAGAAGAACAACCGTTTATTATTTCGGAAGATGTTGTCATTAAAAAATATCACAATCAAGATGAACTTGAAAATATGCAAAAGGGTCAGCTTATGATTTTATATAATAGGCGTATTGAAGTACTTATTAAGATTCTACCAAATATCGCATTTACTACTAAACCTGCTATAACAATGAGTTCTATGGGTATTCCTTATAACAAAGAAAATCGAAATGCGCTCAAAGATAATATTGATGCTGCGACCACTTATTTTAAAAACACTTTAGAATTTCAGGAAATTGTTCTTCCTTATTCAGATAAAGATAACTTGATTTCTGCAATATTGTTTTATGAGGAAATTTTGAAAGCATTGCATACCTATGATGATTTTAAATAGATAAATAAAACTATAATTTTTTATTCAAACAACAGCAGTTCTATGTTTTTCATATTGTTATGAGTAAATTTTTAAAGAGATCGTTATACTGATCTCTAATTGGTAAACGAGATTTAAATAAACATAATGATTATCTACTAAAAATTTCATTTGTAAACAAACTGATTAACTCAATGAGTTTATTGGTCATTCCTAATACCAATGAAAACTGACATGTGTTTGAATATGACAGTAATCCATCTGTCTCTTATACACATCTGACGCTGCCGACGACTCCTTACGTGTAGATC
>CAJXVL010000109.1 GCA_913061205.1 uncultured Flavobacteriaceae bacterium
GTTCTCCACATAGCGATTTATTTTATTTATGTAAAAATATAAAATATTTAAATTGATATTAATTTTTATTTCATCAAAAAATGTAACATTTTTAACATTTAAACTACAAATTCAATAAATACCATCAATATGAAACATTCATTTTTTAAAAAGAGTATTTTATTTTCGACAATATTGCTTCCAATGCTATTATTAGCACAGGATTTTCAAGGTAAGGCTTACTATTTTTCAAAATCTACTATGGAACTTGGTAGTTTTGGTGCTACCATGAGTGAAGCTCAAAAAAAGAAAATACAAGAACGTTTAAAAAACAGGTTAGAGAAGACTTATATCTTAACCTTTAATAAGGAAGAATCGGTTTTTAAAGAAGATGAAAAGGTAGATGCTATTTCGGGAGCAACAGATAGTTGGGGAAAAAATTTCACTCCTGGTGAGCAATATAAAAACATAAAGACCAAAGAGTTATTACAGAAACAAGAATTTTATGGGAAACAATTTTTAGTGAAAGACGATTTACTCGCTATTGATTGGGTAACTAGTTCTGAAACTAAGCAAATAGGCAAATACATCTGTTTTAAAGCAACTGCTTCTATTCCTACTTCTGATCTTTCTTGGTATGATTTTTCTTGGGATAGTTTGAATGCTAACAATAATTCAAAAACAACGGATTCAATAACTAATAACTCAAAAACAACCGATTCAATTAATGATTCCATAAAAAAGGAAGCGCTTATTCTTTCTGAATTGGTAGCTTGGTATTCTCCTCAAATTCCTTTGAGTCAAGGACCTCTTGAGTACTGGGGACTTCCAGGGTTGATTTTAGAAGTGAATGTAGGCAATACCACTATATTGTGTTCAAAAATAATTATGAACCCAGGGGAGAGATCCAAAATTAAAGCTCCAGAAAAAGGTAAGATTGTTACTAAAACAGAATATCAAGAAATTATTTCTGGAAAAATGCAAGAAATGAGAAATAACCGAGGTCGACAAAGAGGTAGAAGAAATTAAATTCACATAATTTTTAATTCAAGCAGTTTATTAAATTAACACATGAAAAAAACATTCCTAATTGTATTTCTTTGCTCAATAAATATCCTTTTTTCTCAGATTAAATTTGATGGTGTTGTAAAAGATAGCATAGGTAACCCTTTGGAATTAGCAAATATTATTGTTTTAGATCAAAAAACAAATACATTAGATTCTTACTCCATTACCGATGAAAGAGGTTATTATTCCTTTGAATTAGAAAAAAACACCAATTATAAATTTCAAGTTAGTTATATAGGTATGAATAGCTTCGAAGAAATTATTAGCACAAAAGAATCTAATATAACAAGAGATTTTTTACTCCAAGCCGATAACGCTTTAGATGAAGTAGAACTAACTTATGAAATGCCAGTTACTATAAAGGGAGACACCATTGTTTATAATGCGGATTCTTTTAAAAATGGTTCTGAAAGGAAATTGGAAGATGTATTAGAAAAACTACCTGGTGTAGAAATTAACGAAGATGGTCAGGTGGAAATAGAAGGGAAGGTTGTTAACAAATTAATGGTTAATGGGAAAGATTTTTTTGATGGAGATACTAAAATTGCGACTAAAAATATTCCCTCCAATGCGGTAGATAAGATACAGGTATTGCGAAATTACTCCGAAGTCGGACAATTAAGCAGTGTGACTAATAATAAGGATAATTTTGCTTTAAATATTAAACTTAAAGAAGGTAAAGAAAATTTTTGGTTTGGTTCTATTAATTCAGGTGGAGGTTATTCAGCAGAGGATAAAGGACTCTATTTATTGCAGCCTAAACTCTTTTATTATTCACCTAAAGTTACTTTCAATTTTATTGGCGATATTAATAACATTGGTGAAGTAGTTTTAACACCAAGAGATCTTCGGAATTTTGGAGGAGGCTTTAGAGCCCCTAGTAGGGGTAGTGGTACCAATATAGATTTAGGAAGTAATAGCCTTGGTTTTTTAACCAATCAGAATAATGCTTTATCTGTTGAAAATATACTCGCGGCTTCAAATTTTAGTTGGTCGCCAACTAATGCACTAGATATTAGTGGTTTTGCGATCTATAATAGCAGTCTTATTGATGCTAAGCAAAGAACTGTAAAGCAATTTACAGATTCAGATTTAGGGATACCTAATGAGTTAACAGAACAAACAAGTCATGAACGTTCCGATCAAGGATTGTTGAAATTAAGTGCTTCCTATAAGCCAAATGGCAGCAACCAAATGGATTACGACGTTTTAAGTCGAATTTCAAAAGATTCACAAAACCAGAATTTAGTGTCAGATGTTATTGGGAATACAAGTCAGTTAGATGAAACAACACCCTTTAGTATCAATCAAAACCTAAATTATTATTATACGCTAAACGAAACTAATATTTTTGCTTTTGAAGCACAGCATTTACTCAAAGATGAAGATCCTTTTTATAATGCAATCATAGAAGATAAAGAAAATTATGAATCCACCGGAGTATCTATAGGTTTAGACGGAGATCAGCAGAATTATAATATTAATCAAAGTAGACGTATAAAGTCAAGTCAGTTGGATGCTAAACTTGATTATTATTATATTATTAATCCAAAAAGTAATCTTAATGTAACTTTTGGATCTATTTTTAGTCATCAAAAATTTAATTCTAATTTATTTCAATTTTTAGATGATGGTTTAGCATTTAATCCAACACCAAATTTTAACAATGGTCTAGCCATCAATGATATTGAATATAATTTTAAGGACATTTATTTAGGTGCTCATTATCGTTTAAAAGTAGGGAAGTTTACCATAACACCTGGTTTTTCATTACATTCTTATGGTAACAATAATACGCAGTTTGGTCAGAAGTTTAAAGATGATTTTTTTAAAATAATGCCTGATTTTGAAACACGTGTTCAATTTAAAAATAGTGAAAGCTTAACGCTTAGGTATGATATGCAAAACCAATTTACAGATATTACAAAACTAGCGCAAGGATTGGTTTTAAATAATTTTAGCAACATTCAATTTGGTGAACCAGAATTACAAAATGCTTTATCTCACAACCTAAGTTTACTTTATTCCAGTTTTAATTTGTTTAATTATACAAATGTTTTTGCGCGTTTGGCTTATTCTAAAAATATAGATCAAATTAGAAATATCACTTCTTTTGAAAATGTAATTAGTACAAATACTTTTTTTAATTCTAATTTTGCAGACGAAAGTGCTACTGCACTTGGGCGTATTCAACGTACGTTTGGAAAATTAATAGCATCTGTCAATTTAAGTTTTAATTACAGCAAAATAAATCAATTAATCGACTCTAGAAGATCTGTAAATACAGGATTTACAAGAAGCTATACTCCAAGGTTGCGCACAAACTTCAAAAAGGCACCAAATATTAGCTTAAAATACAAGTATACGGTCTCTACAAATAACCAAGGTCCAAATGAAACTACGTTTTATACCAGTGCTCCTTCTCTAGATTTTGACGCTTACATATGGAAATCGGTTACTCTTAAAACAGATTATACCTTTACTAATCAAAGCTTAAGAGGTGGTAACAGTGATAATTTTCAGACTTGGAATGCTTCTATATCCTATAGGAAAAACAGGGATACTAAATGGGAATTTGAAGTTGTAGCAACTAATTTATTAGACATCGACTCAAAAGTTAGTAATACCGCTACCAATCTTTTTGTTTCTGAATCTCGAATTTTTATACAGCCCCGATTTATAACTTTTAGGTTGCGCTATGAATTATAAAAATTATTCCTCTTAATCATTCATGTTAATTATTCATAAGCTAATTCTTCCTTTAATACTTGCTCGCTTTTAATGTTAAATATTTCGTAAAAAAAAATATAATGTCTAACAAATGATTACTTTTGGTGAACACTAAAAAAAACAAATTATTATGAAAAAATTAGTATTTATTTTATCGATTATGATGTCATTAACATTGACTCAAAAAGCGGTTGCGCAAAACACAATTGTAGACGTTGCTGTTGGAAATGAGGATTTTTCTACGCTAGTAGCTGCTTTAACAGCTGCTGATTTAGTTGGTGCTTTACAAAGTGATGGACCTTTCACCGTTTTTGCTCCAACAAATGCTGCATTTGCAAAAATTGATTCTAAAACTTTAAATTCTTTATTAGAGAAAAAAAATCAAGTGGCATTAGCAAATATTTTAACATATCATGTTGTGCCAGGAAAATTGGTAGCAAGTGATGTAGTTGCAGCTTTAAAGAAAGGAAATGGTTCTGTAGAATTAAAAGCATTAAACGGTCAAGTTTTAACTGTTATGCAAAAAGATGATAAAATTTGGTTAAAAGACCAAAATGGTAATTACAGTGAAATTATAGCTACAGATGTGATGGCTAGTAATGGAGTAATCCATGTAATTGATACAGTAGTTATGCCTAATTAATTTATTGAAAATTGCTATGAAAAATTAAAGCCTCGAATTATCGAGGCTTTTTTTAATTAAACACTTTAACGTACCTACTTATTAGGTTTGTTCAATACAGCTGACATTATGTATATGATGAGCTTAAGGAAAAAATCTAGTTATGTGTTAAAACTTGAAAAATACATTAAAAAATAAAATTCTCATTGTGAAGGTTATTTTGAGGTATTAGTCATTTCAAATACCAGTTCACCTCCGGCTATGATATCAAAATGTGATAATTGAGTTCCTTCAATTATTTTACCGTTTACGGATACACTCTTTACATAAATATTTTCGTTGCTTTGATTGATCGCTCTTAATTAGTTTGATTTAAATACTTAGCTAAATATACACCAATACTTGCGGAAGCTTGTAATAGATAGCCCCCAGTAGGAGCATCCCAATCTAACATCTCGCCAATACAAAATTGATTGGGCATTTTTTTAAGTTCAAAATTTTTAGAAATTGCATTTAAATCAATCCCTCCAACGGTAGAAATTGCTTCGTCTATGGATGCTGTTTCTAAGAGTTCTAAAGGGAACTTTTTGATGTTTTTTGCTAAGGATTCTATATTTAAATAAGATTCTTTAGATAGGTATGTTTTTAGTAGATCGATTTGAGAGGGACTTAGTTTTAGTTCTTTTTTTAAGATTTGAGTCGTATTTTTAAAAATAGATTTTTTTATTTTGGAAAGAACATTTTCTAATGTTAACGAAGGTTTGAAATCGATAAATACAGTTGCTTTTGAAATCACATTCAACTGCTCTCTAATTTGTGGGCTCAGACCGTAAATAGCATTCCCTTCTAATCCGAATTTAGTAATGACCGCTTCTCCTTTTTGAATAATATTATTGCAAGAAATAGCGATGTTTTTTAAAGGAGTTCCTTCGTGTTTTTGAATAAAATTAGATTTCCAATCAATTTTATATCCACAGTTTGATGCTTGAAATACTTTAGTTTTGATTCCTTTTTTAGAAAAAGTATCGAGCCATATTCCGTCAGATCCAGTAACTTTCCAGCTTCCTCCGCCTAAAGAAAAGACCGTATAATCTGTTGGTACTATTTTCTTATTAATAATTGGATGACCAGCATCGTCCCAATCATAAAAAGTGTGGTCATATTTAATAATAATTCCCTTTTCCTTGAGAGATTCGAGAACCGCATTCAACACTTCAATAGGTTTAATTCCTTTTTCAGGAAATACTCTTTTACTACTTCCGATATATGTTGGAATTCCAATTTCTCCGAGCCAATTTCTAAAATCAGTATTGGTGAAATTAAGCAATGCTCTGTCTAAAAAATCATTTGGTGAATAGCATTTAATAAGACGATCAATCGGTTCTGAATACGTTAAATTGAAACCCCCTTTACCGGCAACTAAAAATTTACGACCCGCTGTTTTGTTTTTTTCATAGATGCTAATGGTAAATTTCTCAACATCTAAAAATGCAGCCAATAAAAAAGCGGAGGGCCCGCCACCTATAATAGTAATTTGTTTTTTCATAAAACAAAAATAGTTCTTGATATCATTTTTTAAATCATTTTATTGACCCACGAATAAGTTAACTTAATCAGTATGTAGATCACTTTTTTCACATTTACTTTTAATTATTTCTCGTTTTGCCCCTAAATTCTTTAAAAAACTACCACCAAATAATAAAAAAAGTTAGGTATGAATTTTTATATTTTTGCCAACATAGTGGTGCTTGTTTTTCTTTAATACTTGTTGTAATTTGTTCTTTTATACCATCAAAGTCTGTCCAGCTATTATTTTCAGAAGGATCCATTCCCCATTCCTTTTTTGAAGGGATATAATATTTTTTTTCAGTATTATCAAAGCTTGTAAATGTATCAAAATCTAAATAATAGCCTTTTATAGCTTTTTTATAAATAGGGCTAAAACTTGCTTTGTATTCATAAGGAATAAATAATGAGGCTAACAAACATAAGTATTGAGAAACTTCATCAATTTCAATAGTATTAAATTTTGATTTAGTACCACTATGATATAGCAACGGAAATTGTTTTCTTTTTAATTTATCTAATTTCTCGTTCAAAGAATCATTCCTGTTAGGACCAATCCAGTTATTTATTGGTTCTGAGGAAATGGTTGGGTCAAATAGATAAAATTTATAAGCTAATTCCATATGGATTAAAGCTTTTGTTTTTAATTCTTCAATAATAAAATCAATTTCACCGATGGTTTTTTTACCATCTATTATCTGAATATTTTCATAAAGCACCTTGTAGTTGGAAGATGATTTGATTAATTCAGAAACAATTTTTTCTGCCAAATGGCCCAGCCTTATATTGGTTGGCAATTGAAATTCTAAATCTGTTATTAGGTCTAATTCCGATAAATTAAAAGTTGGTAAACCAGTAATTGAAAAGTCTAGACAATTCGCTTTTAATATCGATGCTATCCTTGGTTTAGATTCCATTTTTTTAATTTATATAAATCTTAATTGTTTAGTGATATTCATATTAACAAAAAGGTAATTTTCTAGAAACTAACTTAATTAAAAGAAGAATCAATTTCAGAAGAAAGCAAAAGCAATGTTAAGATAATGTTTTAAATTGTATTGGTTATTTTATAAAAAAAAAATCCGTTAATTTTATTTTAACGGACATTTTAAATGATTGTTATTAAAGTCAACTCTTAAGATAATCGCTGGAATACCAGATAGATTTAAAAGTATCTATATCGTTTTTTGTATTATTAGATTTAAAGTTAGTGGTTTTTAAAAGTTGCTTTTCTTTTTTCCAATTGTTTCGTTAAATCGTTAATTGCATTTTTTGCCGCCAATTCGAAATTTTTCTCTTTAGAAGAAGCAAAAGCTTTAGGTCCAGGAATGCTTAATTCTATTTCACAAACATGACTATCTCCCTGTCTCTTATACACATCTCCGAGCCCACGAGACGTAGAGGAATCTCG
>CAJXVL010000110.1 GCA_913061205.1 uncultured Flavobacteriaceae bacterium
GGGAAATACAACAACAACCACCCATTTTTTCTGCTTTAAAAAAAGATGGCAAACGTTTATATGAATATGCTCGTGAAGGCGAACATGTAGAAATTCCAAAAAGAACCATAACCATTAATGAGTTTGAAATTACAAATATTGATATGCCAAATGTGGAGTTTCGAGTGGTTTGTAGCAAAGGAACTTACATTCGTTCTTTAGCAGATGATTTTGGAAAAATGCTTAATAATGGCGCTCATCTTTCTTCTTTGCGAAGAACAAAAATTGGTGATTTTTCTGTAGATAATGCTTTTGGTGTTTTAGCATTTGAAGAAGCTTTTAAAGCAATTTAACTAACCTTTAATAACGCACAACAATCTATTTATTATTAAATAGTTAGATTAGTATAATGAATTTTAATTATTCATACAAAGCTTTTGTAATCACTATACTCATATTGGGGAACCTTTACTTGCTGTTTTATTTTATAAAACTACCTTCCAATTCAATTATTCTAGAAGAAGAATATGAAATAGAATATGCTTTAGAAGAAGTAATACCCGAAGAGGAATTGGCAAGTATTTCTGAAGAAGAAATTAAAATAGAAACCCATAAAGTATTTAATGAAGACCAAAAATTTATTGAAGAATTAGAAACCGATCGCAAAGAAAACAATGAATCTACAGAAGATAAATTATCTGAAATTAACGAAGTTATTTCAGATTCAAAATCAGAAATAAAAGACGATTTAGCTACTGAAAAAAAATATAAATCCAATTTACCAGAAGCTATTCTTGCCACTACCAACAACTCAAAAAGCACCAACAGTTATCGTTTAGTAAATCGTAAAGTCATTGAATTTCCAAATCCCGTTTATGTTTGTGATAGTTTTGGAAAAGTGGTTTTACATATAGAGGTAAATGCAAATGGGTATGTAATAATGACTTCAGTAAATAAAAATGCTTCTACGACCACTAATTTATGCTTAATAGAAAGTGCGATAGATTATGCTAAAAAAGCTCGTTTTACTAAAGATAAAAATAAGCCTTCTCAAGTGGGAAGTATTACCTATATTTTTCCTGGTCAGGAATAATTATTCAATTAACTTTAATAAATCTCCAGCAATACATTTGCCTTTATTCTGATTGTACCATATTTGAATTTCTTTCTTAAATTCAGTAGTTAATGTAACGTGAGCTGCTTTAAAATCTTTGGTTTTATTCATTATTATTAAAGGTGATGGTCCCCAATCGTTAATCACTTCTTGAGTTTCGTTATCAAAAGCAATTAGTTTAGGAATGGACATAGTTCCATTGGTTAAAAACCGATTCATTAGCTCTTCATTTTCATCGCGATACAAAATTTTAAAATCTAAGTTTTTTGCTTGTTCCACCAATTTATTCATTACCGGCATTGCATGAGCAGCATCCCCACACCAACTTTCGGTTAAAACTAACCAAGTAACGTTTTTATGGTATTGCTGAAATTTCTCTAAAACATCCTCCTCAATTTTCATGGTCGCATCTAAACGCTTCATACGCGAATTATTTAATAAGGTGTAATTTGATAAGGCTTCGGATTTATCTGGACCAGAACTTGTTCCATTCTCCACATGAGTGGCTACTTGTCCTCTATAATCCTGATAACTAATCGCTTTACTTAAACTTTCTTTAACTAGACTGTTCGTGTCTAAATTAATCGTGTTTTTTATTTCCATAAGTACTAAGACGTTATATTTGGTAAAAACTTACTAATTTAAATTTCAATATAAAATTTATGGGAATCATAAGATGTTCTTGGTGTGGAAATGACCCCTTATATATTAGTTATCACGACGAGGAATGGGGAGTTCCTTTATATGATGATCAAGCATTATTTGAGTGTTTAATTTTAGAAACTTTTCAAGCTGGTTTGAGCTGGATTACCGTCCTTAAAAAAAGAAAAAAATTTAGAGATGCTTTTGATCATTTTGATTATCATAAAATAGCCACTTATGATGAAAAAAAAATAGAATCGCTACTGCAAAATTCTGGTATTATTAGAAATAAATTAAAAATACTTTCAGCAATTAGCAATGCAAAATATTTTATAGAAATTCAAAATGAATTTGGTAGTTTCAGAAAATATATTTGGGGGTTTGTTAATGAAAATTCGATAAAAAATAATTTTAAAACAACCTCAGAATATCCAGTAAAAACCTCGCTGAGCGAAACTATTAGTAAAGATTTAAAAAACAGAGGTTTTAAATTTGTGGGGGCTACCGTTGTCTATGCCTTTATGCAAGCCATTGGAATCGTAAATAATCATGTAGAAAGTTGTTTTAGATATCTTGACATACCAAATTCAAAATCAATATCTGGCGATTTATGACAACTATCTTATTTTTTTATAAATTTTGAATTTACAACACCTCCATTTTGGCTATATACTCTTAAATAATAGTTGCCAGGGGAATAGTTATCAATATTCAAAGAATAAAAGTTAGTATTTAAATCTTTTTCAAAAATTAGTTGGCCTGTTATACTGTATAATTCAACTTTTTGAAGTTGTTCTTTCTCTAAACCTATATTTATTAGTTCATTTGATGGATTAGGATACATATTTAGTATTTTTTTATCAAGCTCTACTAAATCATTACTCAATATATTTTGATAGATTCTTATTTCATGAATCTGACCTTCGCATGAACTAACAGCGAGTTCACTTAACATACTTTCGGTAGGGTTTTCTATTATTAGAGTTTCAGCAGATCCAGATATTGTATTATAGGTGCTTTCTATTGTTTCACCATCAAGATTTACTAAAAAAGCTAATGTACAGTCAGGTCCGCAAGCATCAATAATATCAATTTCTACTCTTTCTATACTTTGTACGCTTGATAAATCAATAGATAATCTCGATGGAAAAAGCCATAGATATGTTGTTTCTATTCCAAAAAAGCAATCTCCTGTAGAGCAATCTTCAGTTGTTGTAGATTCAAGACTAAGATTTATACCTTCTTCTATCCAAATATCATTACATGAAATATCAGTTGAAATATTATCAAGAGTAAGTCTTATATTTTGTGCATTCGTTGTAATTGATGATCCAATTAATAGCACAAAACTTAAAATAAAAATTTTCATAATACTATAATTTTTCTATTAGTTATGATAATAACAATTTTAAATAGAAAAACCCTACCCAATCTTTAAGACTTAATCTTTAGGACTTATTATAAAAATTAACTTGAATTACTTGCCAATACTTCTTTGAGTGATAAAAAAGGATTTATAAAATCGGTGTTTTAAATTTGTAGGGACCACTGTTATTTATGCTTACATGCAAGCTATTGGTATCGTGAACGATCATTTAGAAGCTTGTTTTAGACACCATTAAATTTAGCTTATTAAGGTTTAATTAGTTCCAAGGTTAACTTTTTTTTCAACTATCTTTTTATTTAGACCCAAGGCTTTTAAAGTTTGATGGTAGCGAAATATTAAGGTGGAGTCAGTAACTTTTACTTCTTCAAAAAGTTTCTCAAACCATTTTTTTGATTCAGTATATTCACTTCTAAAATAGGTAGCATTTGCTAATTCTTTATAAACAGATGGAGTACCATAACCATCTTTAACTACTTTTTGATATACCTTTACAATATCAATATCTTTATTTACAATTGTTGTCTTTTCATTTTGTGAAAAAGAGATTGCAGTAACCCAAAAAAATACAAATACAAATCTAATTTTATACATCTTTACTTATTTATAACTTAATTATTTTTTTAGTTACTTTCCCAAATTCTCCTTCAAAAGTTACAAATAAAGCACCTTCCCATTCGTTATTCAATTCTAAAGTTAATATACCATTACCACTAACAAGGGTAGTTGTATTTAATTTTTGACCTAATACATTAAAAATAGATACATTTATTTTACCCTCAATTTGATTTAAATTAAATGATATATTACCTCTTGTAGGATTTGGATAAGGAGCTGAAATATTATTAAAAGCCCATTCTTCATTTGAAAGATTTTCAACTAATATGGTCCAAAAACCATTAGGAGCAACAATAGGTCTCGTCAGTGTTTTTCCAGAAATTGATTCGGCTGATATATAATATTCTATGTTAGTAGATGACGATGAAATTGATAAATCTGCAGACCAATCACTATCACTTACAAGACTCATCGAAGTTTGGTTAAAATCTGTAGCCCCTTCTTCTCTCCAAAAAACAGTAGCCGTATTTACTCCAGAAATATGCTTAATCATCGCATTTAAAGTAACTGTTGAGTTTGCATTGGCATCGTCTAAAGGTTGATGAATAATCCAAAGAGGATCATCTACCCCTATCGTGTGTGTAATACAATGTATAGCTCCTAAACTTGCTATTAAATTTTCATTTGAGTTATCTACATCAATTCCAACCACATTATAGCCTGGTAATAATTCTTGAATATATGCTAAAGCTGGTTCATCTACCTCTGGTCGATAGGTAGGAACCAGAATCGTTTTATTAATAAAAACTGCATTACTAAAAGTACGATAATAGCCCCCTGTATCAGGGTAACTACCTGAAGTACTCGGTGGAGCATCAATCCATTTTATTTCGTATGGAGTGCCAAATGGTGATTGAAAATTACTTAGAACATATTCTATGTTTTCTTCAATTTGTGGACCATCTGCAACCCCATCTGGATACCTACTGACTAAAATAGTTTCTTCATCTAATAATTTCATGTGCATATCGATGTGATGTATTTCATCATAAGGAAGTGTCTCCATTTTTATATAGTTGTTAATTCCCATATATTCAAACATGATCCCGTCAATTTCCTCTTCTGTTTTAGCAGAAACTCCATAAGGATTATTAGAAGCATTTTCATCCAATATTAATTTAGAAGCAAATGCATTACCCAAACCATCCGACATATAATTTCCGCCCGTATTTACTAAATCGTTTGTTCCAGTATCTGTTACATAAATAGGCATTCCTATCATATTTGCATGAGCAGTTGGCATTATATTGTCTAAAGGACGTGGACGGTTATAAATCCAATCTGCATAGGCTCGTTCTCCAACATCATCTGAATAAATGGTATTTCCGGCATAATCACGAATCCAGATACTATTACTCCCTGCATTTAAAAATTCTACATTAGACATACTTACACCTTGACTTGTTAAGTAACTAGTCACACTAGATTCGTTTTGCGTAGTTATGATAACTTTACATTCGGCAACTCCAGCTTCAACTATTTGGCGGAGAATGTTTTTATAAGCATCAGTCCATCTGACAACTAAATATTCAACTTCTTCCCATTCTGCAGCAGCTCTAACAGGACCAGTAGGAGGATCTGACATTAGTCGGTTACCAGTAAATTGGAATTGAGGAATTAATTCTCTTTCTAATTCTGTCAATCCTTTTGGAAGAGCATCTGGTAATTGAGCAGATGAACTAAAAGAATTGATAATTAACAAAATTATAACAGAGAGTTTTAAAGTTATGTGTTTCATTTTCAATTCTTTTTTATAGTTTACGAAGATACTTAATTATCATTTTATCGATTCAAATATTTTAAGAATTTCTCTCGGGAAATTTCTACAGCTCCCAAACGCTCCAAATGTGGCGTATACATCTGACAATCGATTAATTGATAATTTTTAACCTTTAGCTGCGCTACTAAATAATAAAAAGCAACTTTTGAAGCATCACTAGCGTAACTATACATGCTTTCTCCACAAAATACTTTTTTATCTTTTAAGTCTATACCGTATAAACCTCCAACTAATTTGTCTTCTAACCAAACTTCTATCGAAGTTGCAAAGCCGATTTTATGTAATTGAAGATAGGCTTCTTGCATTTGACTGTTAATCCAAGTGCCTTGTTGTCCTTCTCTTTTTATTTGAGAACAGTTTTTTATAACCTCCTCAAAACAATTGTTATACGTAACGGTAAATTTATTTTTGAGTATGATTTTTTTTAAACTTTTAGATACTTTAAAATCATCTAAAAACATAACCATTCTTGGATTTGGACTCCACCATAAAATAGGCTGATAGTCGTCAAACCAAGGAAATATTCCAGAACGATATGCATGTATTAATCGTTTAACAGAAAGATCACCTCCAATAGAGAGTAGTCCATCTTTATCGGCCTCTTCGGGATTAGGAAACCAAATAGTTTGAGATAAATGATGCATAGAAACTTTTTATAAAAATACAGAAAGCTTAAAGATTACATCGCTGTATTCTTTAAGCTTTTTTCTATTGAAATTCTTCCCCGATAATTCGATATTTTTAATGACAATCATCGAACGGAATGATAAAAAAATTTAAAAAGGCAAATCGTCTTCTGCTTCTGTTTTAATATTATCTGCTGGTTGAAAAGCTTCTTCTGGTGGCATTGGTGGCATATCTGGGGAACCTGGTCCCGATGGAGCTGCCAAATTTTCTATTCTCCATCCTTGGATAGAGTTAAAATACTTTATTTCTCCTTGTGGATTGGTCCACTCTCTACCTCTTAAATTGATGCTGATTTTTACATCTTGTCCAGCTGCAAAATTATTTAGCAAATCTGTTTTGTCTTGTACAAATTCCACCATAATAGATTGCGGATATTGCTCTGCTGTAGTGACAACTACTTCTCTTTTTTGGAATCCATTGCTTCCAAAAGTTTGTGTTTCTCCAATTACTTTAATCTTTCCTTGTACTTCCATCTTTTAATCTATTATTTATTCATTAAATCTATTGCTAGTAGCAATCTAAAAGCATCAAAAACAATCCCCTTTTGCAACATATCTTTTGCTTGTTTTTGAGTATTCTCTTTATTAGTAAGGTCAATATGTGGGCATTTATCAATGCCCAACTTTATAAATTCTCTAACTTCTTCTTCAGTCGGTGTTTTTTCAGAATTTCCTAAAACACCTAAATCATTTCCTGTTAAAACAGCACTATTCCTAATTGATATTGGTAATGCATCTACTCCTATTCCCATAGTCCTTATAGGTTTTAGTACTTCAAACATTCCCTCTTTAGATCTGTTATACCAGTTGGCTCCCATACGGGCAACAGTATCAATTTTCACTGCATCAATTTTACCTTCAGCGTCTAAAACAGACTCTTTAATATGTAATTTAACTACCTCAGCTATTATTAAATTTCCAGCTCCACCTTCGGTACCCAATGCAATTACATCATTTACTTTACATTCAAATTGAACTGGAGCTTCTCCTACTCTAGGAGGCTTTACCATGTCTGAAGGCACTTGAGTAAATCCAGCTTTTACAAACTCATTAACACCATCTGGGTATTCGGTAGATGACAATGACATTTGCTGTACCATCTCAAAATTAACAATATTTA
>CAJXVL010000111.1 GCA_913061205.1 uncultured Flavobacteriaceae bacterium
AACAACAACGCATTGCGATAGCAAGAGCTTTATTAAATAGTCCTGAGTTAATTCTAGCAGATGAGCCTACTGGTAACCTAGATCCACAAACCAGTGTAGAAGTTATGGAAGTTCTCCAAGAAATCAGCAAACAAGGAAACACAATATTAATGGCTACTCATGATTATGCTTTATTATTAAAGTATCCTTCAAAAACACTGAAATGTGAAAATAGCCAGTTATTTGAAGTTGTTCAGAAAACGGTTTAGGATTAATTATTTGAGTGGTAGTATTTATTATTTGGAAAGTCTTCCCTTAAAACCAGATCACATTGTTTTTCTATAGTAGCATCAATTTTTAAAATTATAGACCCATTTTTATTCGGTTTTATGATGGTATTTTCTCCTATCACAATCTTATTTTTCGCTTTTAATTTAAAAACGACATCTTCTGAAAATTGTTGATTTTGAATTAAAACCTTTTCAGACAAAGAAGTTAATTTAAAGTTCCATCTTGAAAATTTTTGATTTTCAATGATAGCCGTTTCAGATGCTGTATACAAATCGTAAACCATTTTTACAGCCCGTCCAGTATGCAAAGACCCAGCTCCATAATTTCCTTTATAAGCTTGATTAGCTTCAATATGGTCTATATTAGTCGCTGAGAATTTCAATATTGTTTCCACCTCATCAATAGGCAAACAAGGATTTAATGAAAGCATTAAACCAATGGTTCCGGTTACAAAGGGCGCTGTAGAAGAAGAAGCTTCCAATGTATACATTTCCTTTCCTAATGTCGCAAATTGAGAATACCGAAAAAGATCAACAGAAGGTGCTAACAAATCAACTTCAGTATTTAATGTTGTTATTGATACTGGCCAAATATGGTGTTTTTTAGAAGTATCATTGTCTTTAAAACCAATGGTTCTTCCCACATAATTTTTAATATTCGCTGCATATGGATTTCCTTTTTTACTGATCATCGTATTTTCTTCAACGCTACGATAGCGGTGCATCACTGAAGAAACAGAAATGACGTTTTGATAGGAGGATGGATAATACAAAACTTTTCCTTTACTTTTTTCCCAATCTTGATTACCAGCTGCAGAAACTATAATTGTGCCATTTTTAAACATTTCATCGATGGCATCTTGAGCAGTTTGATAAGATGTAGTTGTAGCCCAACTACAATTGATAACCTTGACACCCATTTCAGATAATTCTTTAAGTTGTGCCAACGTTTTATGCTGATTATAAGTAGTTGTATAAATACTACAATCATAACAAACACCTGGAACACCGTATTCATTATCACCTTGACCTGCAGCAATTGATGCCACTCCAGATCCATGACCATTAGATTTTGTAGATTTTTTAATAATTGTGGTTTTATCTGAAAAATCGCTGTCCGTAATTTCAACTTCTCCATCTGATAAGCCAATAATTATATCTTTAGACCCCGTTGTATAATACCAAGCTTGTGGTACACCTAAAAAATCAAAATAATCTAAATTCACTTCTAACCCTTTATTTTCTGAAATCGTACTTGTTAAACCATAATCATTAGGTTCAAATATTTTTTTATCTTCATCTTTAATAATCTCACCAAAATCGAAATATTCTGAGGAGTTCAATAATAAATCATTTAATAATTGTTCGTCATTAACAACAACAAAAAAAGTTCTCTTAAGACTATTTTTATTAGCATTTTTATATGTTTTTTTAAATTCTGAAATGGAATAAGAAGATAATATATTTTTTAAATTTTGATCCGCTCCTCTATAAACTAATAAATCGTTTATTCTTTCAAATTTAGGTGTAAAAAGTTCAGTTTTTGCTCTGATATAAAACCAGCTTTCATTCTGTGAATAAACACTCGTGAATATTCCTAAAAACAAAAAAATAAGGACGTTCAAATATTTAATGTGCATATTTAAAGAAATATTTCCTACAAGATAGTTATTTTTCATTCCAAGATATAAAGACTTTATTATATATTGTAAATTAGCACTTATAAATATGCTTTCAATTTTAATACCAACATATAATTATTCAATTGTAGAACTTGTAAGTAACGTTCACAAACAAGCCATTATTGCTAAAATTCAGTTTGAATTAATTGTTCTTGATGATTGTTCCAAAGACCAAGAAATTATAAATAATAATAACCTTATCAAAGAATTAGATTTTTGTGTTTTATATAAAAATGAAAAAAATTTAGGTAGAACAGCTAGTAGAAATTATTTAGCCTCAATAGCCTCCTATAATAAGTTGTTATTTTTAGATGCTGATGTACTACCAAAATATGACAATTTTATTAGTAGGTTTAAATTAAATGAAATTCAAAAATCTAAAATTGTTTTTGGTGGAGTTTGCTACGACCAAGAAAAACCAGAACGAGAACTTATTTTAAGATGGAAATATGGTCATAAAAGAGAAACCAAAAGTGTAAAAGAGAGATTAAAAGAACCATATACTATTGTCTCCTCAAGCTTATTAATAAATAAAGAAGTTTTTTTTGAAAACAATACCTCAAAATCAAATACATACGGATTAGATATTTTGTTTTCTGGAAACCTATTGAAAAATAATGTATTTGTAAAACACATAGACAATCCAGTTTATCACCTAGGATTGGAGAACAGTACTTCTTTTTTA
The DNA here is from genome assembly GCA_913061205.1 of uncultured Flavobacteriaceae bacterium. Classification (GTDB taxonomy): domain Bacteria; phylum Bacteroidota; class Bacteroidia; order Flavobacteriales; family Flavobacteriaceae; genus Marifrigoribacter. The sequence goes on from CAJXVL010000111.1 coordinate 2,637, forward strand.
AACAAATCACTGGAAGCGGTAAAATCAACTTATTTACTTGAAAATAATAATCAAATAAATAAAGATCTAAGACCGCTTCAGAAAAGTTATCTATTTCTTAAAAAATGGAAAGCCGATGGATTATTTTGTGTTTTTATCAAACTTTTAGATAAACCTATAAAATCAAATTTACTTTCTAATAATCCATCTATGTTTTTGTTTGATATATATCGACTAAAATATTTTATAGAATTAAAAAAAAACAATAATTAAATGCCTAAATTTTCTGTAATAATTCCACTTTATAATAAGGAAAAGGATGTTGAAACAACCATTAATAGTGTTTTAAATCAAACTTTTACCAATTATGAAGTAATCCTAGTTGATGATGGTTCTACAGACAATAGTTATAAGGTAGTTAGTGATATCGAAGATGGTCGTATTCAAATTTTTAAAAAAGAAAATGAAGGGGTATCAAAAGCTAGAAATTTTGGGGTAAGTAAAGCTAAAACAGAATACATAGCATTTTTAGACGCTGATGATTATTGGTATCCAAACCATTTAGAGAACATTAATTCTTTAATTGAAAAATTCTCTAATGGAGAATGGTTTGCAACTGCATATGACAAAAGATTTCACGAAAATTTTAAATCAAATATGAATTCACCTATTTTAAAAAAGGGTGATCATTGGTTAGGAATAGTAAATGATTTTTTTAAGAATAGTTTAATTGATTGCTTAGCTTGGACTTCTGCTGTATGTATGAAAAAAGATTTTTTTGAATCACTTGATGGTTTTGATTATAAAATAACCAATGGTGCTGGTGAAGATTCTGATCTTTGGTTAAGAGCAGCTTTAAAATCAGAATTAATATTTTCAAATAAAATTACTGCTACTCATAATTTAGATGGAAGTAACCGTATTTCTCATACTCCTACCCTAAGAAGGTCTTATATGGATCTTAATAAGTATGAAGCTTTAGCCAAAAACAATAGATATCTTAAGATATATTTAGATTTAAATAGGTATTCATTTGCTTTACAACATAAAATGTCTAATGATATCATTTCCTTCAAAAAATATGTAAACAACTTAACTCTAGACAATTTAAATCTCAAGCAAAAATTTTTATTAAAGCTACCAAGAGTATTGTTAATATTTCTTTTTAAAATTAAAAGTTTATTGGAACGTTTTGGAAAAAGATTAAGTTCATTCTAGGTTTTTAAAACTTCTGTAATCTCTAATGTAATCATCTTCCTCAAATTCACCAGAAGATAAAACCAAGCAAATAGCACCAGAAGAAAAATCTTCCAATTCTCGCCAGATTCCAGTAGGCAATAACAATCCTTTATTTGGTTTATTTAATAGAAATGATTTTTTTGATTGACCATTATCTAAAGTAACCGTAAAACTTCCACTTAAAGCGATTAAAAACTCTAACTGTTCTTTATGTGCATGCCCTCCTCTAAAGGAATCACTGGGAACATCAAATAAGTAATAGACTCTTTTTATTGGATAGGGTAAAATATCTTTTTCAATCACCGCTAAATTACCTCTTGCATCATTGATTGTAGGAATATCTAACAATTCTATTTCATCTAAGTTATTGTAGTTCATCTTTTAAGTATTTTGTCCATTGTTTTGCTATTGTATCTGCGCTCAAATGATCAATGCTTTTTTTAGCATTTTGCTTACAGTGAAGATACAAATCTTCTTCTAAAACAAATCGATTAAATGCTTCAGATAATTTTTTACTGTTAAAGTTCTCAACCAATAAACCGTTTACTTCATGCGCTATGATTTCATTGGGTCCGCTTTTACAATTTACAGATATTACAGGAGTGCCTGTAGAGAGAGATTCTAACAGAACCCTAGGAAACCCTTCATACCTGCTTGTTAAGGCTAAAAACTTGGCATTATTTAAATAGGTATATACATTGGGGGTAAATGGGATTAGCTCTACAAAATCACTTAATCCTAACAATATTATTTTTTCTTTTAACCAACTTTTATCAGGTCCATCACCTAAGATTTTTAAATGAATATTATGTGCTATTAAAATGGAACTCTTATACGAATCTAATAATAAACTTAAATTCTTCACAGCTTCTTCAATGCGACCTAAAAACAAAATATAATTTTCTTTAAAAACAATGTTATTATTGTCTGAGAAATCTTCTTTTGGGTTGTAAATATTAATAGCTTTATCTGTATGGTATTGTTTATTGATCGATTGAGCGATGGCTTTAGAGACACCAACTATACCTTTACTCTTTTTAATCATCCATTTTCTAACAAATTTATTTTCTGGAAAATATTGCGACAACTTAAAACTCCTAACTACATAAATAATTTTGTTTCCCCTATAAATATACTTCAAGTAAAACAATTCTTTTAGCGCAAATTGACGATTTCTATTATCAATAATAAAATCAAAATTTTCTTTTTTAATGCGTTTTCTAAATTCAATAAATCGATATAATCTAGAAGTTATTGGATCTTCTTTGTGCTTGTTTTTTCCTAAATTGATTAATTCCCCCGAATAACGATAGTCTATTACATCATTTAAAGTAACCAAAAAAACATCAAAATTTTCTGCCGAAAGCATTCTAGATAATAACGCAGTTGATCTTTCTGCTCCTCCCTTTGAAAGTGAAATAGTAACAATACAAACTTTTATTTTTTTACCGTTTCTATTTTGGGTCATTAATTATTGTATTTTTAAACTCGAATTGTATAGTTCAAATATACCAAAAAAATGAAGATATTATTAGTTGGAGAATACAGTAGGCTTCATAATTCTTTAAAAGAAGGATTAAATGAACTTGGTCATCAAGTTACCATTATAGCAACTGGCGATCATTTTAAAAACTATCCAGTTGACATAAAACTTCATAGAAAATACAATCAGGGTATTTCTAAAAAAATCAAAGTATTACTTTTTAAATTTTTAAAAATCGACATTACCTCAATTGCTATTAAAAAACAATTTTTTAGTTATCAAGAAAATTTAAAAGGATTTGATATCGTCCAGTTAATTAATGAAAGTCCTATTGGAGTGACACCCAAACACGAAAAAGAATTCATTGAGTTTTTAAAAGAACACAACAAAAAACTTTTCTTACTTTCCTGTGGTACCGATTACATTAGTGTAAAATATTCCCATGATAAAAAACCTAAATATTCTATACTCGAAGCCTATTTTAATGGAAAAGCTTCCAAAAAAAGCTTTGCTCCTATTCTAAAATATTTAGAACCTGAATATAAATCACTTCATGAATTCGTATTTAATAACATTGAAGGAGTTATTGCCTCAGATTTAGATTATCACATTCCCTTAGAAGGTCATTTAAAATATTTAGGATTAATTGCCAATCCTATCAATTCGGAACTATTAACATTCATACCTCTAAACGTTATTGGAAAAATAATTATTTTTCACGGAATCAACAGAGCAAATTATTATAAAAAAGGAAGCGATTATTTTGAAGAAGCCTTAGAGATTATTCAAAATAAATATCCAAATAAAGTGGAAATAAAAACAGTTGAAAACTTGCCTTATAAGGAGTATATAAAAACGTATAATAAAGCACATATTGTTTTAGATCAAGTTTTAGCTTACGATCAAGGTTACAATGCATTAGAAGCTATGGCTAAAGGGAAAGTCGTTTTTACAGGAGCTGAAGAAGAATTTAACAACTATTATCAATTAAAAAACAAAGTAGCAATTAACGCACTTCCGAATGCTCAAAATATCGCATCCTCACTTGAAGAACTTATTTTAAATCCAGCATTAATTATTGAAATCGGCAAAAATGCTAGAGAATTTATAGAAAAAGAACATCATTATAAAAACAATGCTCAGAAGTATTTAGACATTTGGAATGGAAATTAATATATAATTAAATTTCTTTCCAAATTTTCTCTTTCCCCTTCCCAATCTCTAGAAATATTTTCTTTTAATAATTTTGCCGGAATCCCTCCTATTAAAATATTTTCACCTAAAGTGGTATAATCTTTATTAATCAATGAATTGGAAGCGATAATACAATTAACAGGTGTCTGAGTGTTTTTCATTATAGTAGTCCTATTTCCAACCCAATTATAATCATCTAAATGAATAGTTCCATTTAAAGGTAATTTTTCCAAGGTTGAAAGATCTATGAGTTGATGTATAGAGGTATCTATAAATTGCACCTGAAAACCAACCCGAACATTACTTCCTAAAACAATTTTATTTTTACAAATCAATAAAACAGAAGATCCTAAACAAGAGAAATGACCCATTTCAAAATAAGCTCCTTTATCAATTAACAAACACACATCCTTTCCAATTTGAACGTGACCTTTAAAAAAAATGGTGCCCTTTAATGATATTTCTGAAGTTCCTTTTGATGTCGTTGGAAACTCAAACGTTTGGCCAAAGCCAATCATCGCTTTTTTAATTGGAGCATCAATTATTATTTCGCCACTTATATTAGTGAATTTGACTTTTCCATAAAAAAATACTGGCAATTTTTTTGCAACAGTATATGGAAATTTCTTGTAATTAAAATAATACGTTTTTATCCAATTAACAGACCAAAAGAATTGATGCTTCTTTTTAAGCTGTCTCTTATACACATCTCCGAGCCCACGAGACGTAGAGGAATCTC
>CAJXVL010000112.1 GCA_913061205.1 uncultured Flavobacteriaceae bacterium
GCAGAAGTAACTAAAATCATACCTTTATCAAATGCAATATTTGCTCCTCTAGCAGAAAAAGTAGTTTGACCATCAAGATCTTCGTAACTATGATCATAATTTGGATTATCAAAACCTCGATAACCTAGACTTGTATTTACAACATCAACACCTAAACTATCAGAACGTTCTAAAGCTTCTACCCACCATGCCTCTTCAACTGGTGTTTCAGAAGGTGTATATTCAGTAACGAAAAAATAAAATGATGCTTGTGGAGCTGTACCTACAAATTCATTTTGTAAAAAGCCCCCTATGTCACTTGATGTGACAAATCCATGTGAACTGGTTCCGTCAACATTTTCTGTCCTAGCTTCAAAATCATAAGTTCCTAATATTCGATTTTCATCTCTCATTTTTTGAAACCCAGGATTGGTATCAATAGATGGAAACCCTGCATCCAATACTGCTACAATCATTCCTTCTCCGCTATAATCTAACTCGTGTAAATAATCTCCTGATAGCATTTCGATTTGATTCGCTGCAGCTCCATAATTGTAAATAACATTTTGACCGGCCTCTTCTAAAGAAAACTTATTTTCTATTGGCGCTCCGGGAAATAGATTTAAAGACTTATCAGCGTATTCTACATTAGTTACAAAAGGAAGGTCTAAAAGTGCTTCAATATTAGGTTGAGAACCAATAATGTAAACACAGTTCATCCATTTTGATTTTGAACGAACGGTAATACCTGTTGCATTTTTAATTTGTGTAATGTAATTTTCATTAACAGGAACATCTCTTTCATCAATAGCTGTTCCGTGTAATGCTTTGCGATCTATTGCTTCTTGCGTCATAATTAATATTGGATCCGCTAAAGAAACCTCCACATTTTCTTTATCTGCAAAAAATACCCAAGCATCTTGAGATTGAGCAACACCTTGTTGAATAGATAAAATTGTAAGTACTAATAATAATTTTCTCATAATCTTCTTTTAATAAATAACAATTGAATTTTAGTTAACCCTAAAATCACTTTCTTTAGGAGATAACCCCACTTCCTATTAACTCTTCATTTTGATACCAAGCTACAAATTGACCTTCAGTGATTGCAGATTGCGGATTATCAAAGATAACATAAAGTCCTGATTTTGTGAAATAAATAGTTGCACTTTCAAGTCTTTGTCGATATCTAATGCGAGCCATTACATCTAATGACTCCCCAATATTGATTTTTAAATCTGGACGTACCCAATGCATTTCTTCCGAAAGGACCAATAAGCCTCTTCTATACAATCCAGGATGATTTTTGCCTAAACCAACATAAATTATGTTTTCTTTCACGTCTGTATCTATTACAAATAATGGTTCTTTGGTCCCTCCAACCGCTAAGCCTTTTCTTTGCCCCTTTGTAAAATAATGAGCTCCTTGATGCATTCCAACAGTTTTTCCTTTTTGTTTAGTATAGTTTTGCTTTTCAGAAATAAACGCTAATTCTTCTTCTTTAGAATTAAAAACTAAATTTTCTTTTTTAAATCCTGAAAAACTTGATGAAATTTCAATGATTTCTCCTTCTTTAGGTTTTAATTTTTGTTGAAGAAAATCAGGTAAACGGACCTTTCCAATAAAACAAAGTCCTTGAGAATCTCTTTTTTCAGCGGTAATTAATTCTTGTTCCTTTGCTATTTTACGTACCTCAGGCTTTAGTAATTCTCCAATGGGAAATAATGTTTTTGAAAGTTGTTCTTGCGACAATTGGCATAAAAAATAAGACTGATCTTTATTGGGATCTTTACCAGCTAATAATTGATACGTTTCCTTATTATTTTTAATAAGAGTTCCTTTTCTACAATAATGACCCGTAGCAATATAATCGGCACCCAAATCCAGGGCAATTTTCAAAAAAACATCAAATTTAATTTCACGATTACATAAAACGTCAGGATTGGGAGTTCTACCCATTTTATATTCCCTAAACATATAATCTACAATTTTATCTTTGTATTGCTCACTTAAATCAACAGTTTGAAAGGGTATTCCTAACTTTTCTGCTACCAACATAGCGTCATTACTATCATCTAACCAAGGACATTCATTAGAAATGGTAACCGAATCGTCATGCCAGTTTTTCATAAAAAGACCAATCACTTCATAACCTTGCTCTTTTAAAAGATAAGCAGCTACACTTGAATCTACACCTCCTGAAAGCCCTACTACAACACGCTTTTTCATAAAATAATTTAAGAGATGCAAAGATACATTTTTTGTATTAGAATCATATTCAATACCAGCTTTCAAAAAAACCACAAAAGCACATATTTAAAAAATTAACAAAATATTATTAAAACACATCGTGTTTATGTTTAATAAAACATTAGTTTTGTGAAACAATAAACATAAAAAAAATTAATCTAAAAAAAGAAAAAAATGAATTACAAAAACACGATTAAAAAAATTAGTATTGCGATGGTACTATTATTAACATTTACAGCTTGTAGCGATGATGATAATGAAATAATACCAACACAACCGAATATTGTAGATCTAGCTATTGCAACTCCAGAATTAAGTTCTTTAGTGGCAGCTTTAACTGCAGCAGATTTAGTTGATGCACTAAATGGAGATGGTCCATTTACGGTTTTAGCACCAACAAACGAAGCTTTTGCTACGTTTTTAAGTGATAATGGTTTTGCTACATTGGATGACGTACCCGTAGATGTTTTAACACAAGTTTTATTAAACCATGTAATTTCAGGAGATCTTACTTCTACTGATTTAGTAACAGCAGGCTCAGGATATACAAACACTTTAGCTAGTGGAGCTGGTAATAATTCAATGAGTATTTATTTTAACACATCCAATGGTGTAACATTTAACGGAATATCTTCTGTTAGTCAAGCTGATATAGCTGCTTCAAATGGAGTTATTCATGTTGTAGATGCTGTTATTGGATTACCTACAGTAGTAACATTTGCTGCTGCAGATCCTACATTCTCAACTTTAGTTACCGCTTTAACTGTATTGACACCAGCAACTAACTTTGTTGAAGTATTGCAAGGTGAAGGTCCTTTTACCGTATTTGCTCCAACAGATGAAGCTTTTAGCGCTTTACCAGCTATCCCTGATGAAGAGCCTTTAACTCAAATTTTGTTATACCATGTAGTTGCCGGTAACATAGCTTCTGCTAACTTAACAAATCCTGGAAATACAACTGCCATGACTTTACAAGGAGAAGATATAACTGTTACAATGCCAGAAGCTACAATTACAGATGCATCAGGCAATACAGATATAGGAATAATTGCAGTAGATGTACAAGCAGTAAATGGAGTTATACATGTAATTAACATGGTAATGCTTCCATTACAACCTTAATATTTAAATAAAGTATGTTTATTGATTAATACTTTGTTTCGAAAAGAGTTCTTATGTAAAATAAGAGCTCTTTTTATTTATATAAATAATTAAAAACTGCTATTATTTATAGTGATTAAATAATAAATTAATATTTAGGAAACATTTCTTCTTTCAAAATATTTCCATTTTCATAAGTTTTCCAGAGACCATTTTTTTTACCGTTTTTATAAGCACCTTCTAATATAATATTTCCCATCGCGTCGCAATAGATAGCATTACCATGGAGTTGGTCGTTTACATAATATAACTTTTTTAACAGTTTCCCGGTGGGTGAATAATAATTATTTGAGCCTTCTTTAATACCTTTTTGATAATTTATTTCTTCCGCCAAGACATTGGTTTTATAATAAGTAAGTTTTTTACCATCCAATAATCCATTATTATAATTCTCTTTTGTCATTATATTATTTGTGCCAGTGTGATAGTAATTCCAGGTCCCAATCCTTAATTTCTCTTTCATAGACCCCTCACTAATAAGCATTCCTTTTTTAGAAAAGTACTTCACTTCTGAAATGGCATCATTTTTATTAAATGATTTTGTCATTATGGGGATTACTCCACAATCTTCGCAATAAAACTTAAAGACTTCTATTTCTTTTCCATGATTAAAAACACCTTCATACCTAATTTGTTCAGAATTATTAAAATTCTTTTTCCAAATTCCATGACGTTTTCCTTGACCATCTAATTGATTAATTTCATTTTGAGAAAAAACTACTGCTGTAGTAAATAATAAAATAAAAGTAACTAAAATACTTATTTTCATCTTTGTGTTTTTTATTAGTAGCGATTAAAACTTACAACTATTAAAATTACTTTATTTTTTTTAAATTTTAAGTAAAAAAAAACTCCCAAATGGGAGTTTTAAAAATTATTTTTTTCCTTTCTTCTTTTGCTCCTCAGCTTGTTCCATCATTTCAGCCATTTTCTTTTGAAATTTATTCTGTTTTTTTGGTTTCTTTTTATTCTCCTGAATTTTTGCATGAATTTTATCATCATCGATTATATAATTCTTGATGACTAACATAATTCCAATCGTAATTAGGTTTGAAACAAAATAATACAAGGAAAGACCCGATGCATAATTATTAAAGAACACCAACATCATTAATGGCGACAAATACATAATAAACTTCATGTTAGGCATTCCTTCTTGTTGTTGCATAGTTTGACCAGTAGTCATCATCATATAAATAAATATTGCGATCGATGCTAGTATTGGAAATAAGCTAACGTGATCCCCATAAAATGGTATGTAAAATGGCAATTCTGCTATTACATCAAAACTTGCAAGATCATGCGCCCAAAGGAAACTTTTTTGACGTAAATCGAATGCAGAAGGAAAAAATGTAAATAAGGCATAAAATACAGGGATTTGCAACAATGCAGGTAAACAACCTTTTAATGGACTCGCACCAGCTACTGTTTGAAGTTTCATAGTTTCTTGCTGAATCTTCATTTTATTGCCCTTAAACTTTACTTTTATCTCATCTAATTCCGGTTTCAATACCTTTAATTTTGCTTGAGACAAATACTGTTTGTATTGAACTGGTGATAAAGCTAATTTTATTAATATGGTCAGCATAATAATTGCTATCCCCGCAGGTAAAAAATCACTTAAAAAAGCAAACAATGGAATGATTAAATATTTATTTAAAAATCCGAAAATACCCCAACCTAAGGGCATCGCTTCATCTAAATTTCTATCATAGGTTTTAAATATTTTATACTCTGTAGGCCCATAATACATATTCATATCATAAGAAAGGTTGCCCGACTTTGGTTCTAAAAGCATTTTTGCTCCATATCTTTTGGTGTATAATGTATCCACCTCTTCGTCTTTAACTAAATCTATAGAACTCAGTGCAACTTCTTTAAAAGCAGTATCGGTTAACAACATAGAACTAAAAAAGTGCTGACGAAAATTCATCCAATTTAAGTCTTTCACTAATTCGTCATCATCTGAAGCTGCAGATAATTTACTGTGTTTTTCTTCATTTTCATATTCATAAGTCAAACGAGTATATCTATTTTCGTAAGAAATACTTTTAGCTTGACGATACCCAATAAAATTCCAATCTAAATAAATAGGTTGAGAAGTATTTATTACATTTTCTAAACCTTGAGTTTTAATGCTAAATCCTAACATATAATTGTCAGGAATTAACTCGTAGCGGTATTCAATAAAATTGTTTTCTGAAGTTTTTAACTTCATAGAAAGCACTTTATTCGCTCCATTACTTGAAATTGATGGTTCAAAATATAAATCTTGAGAGTTCAATAACCTATTTTCTGCAGAAAACTGTAGGTTTAGAGAAGAGTTTCCATCTTTAATTAAATAAACTGGAGTTCCATTATAGATGGTTAGTTCTTTTAATTTTGCTTCAACAATATACCCACCTTTATTACTTATTGTTAACTTTAATACTTCATTTTCAATCACAGTTGTTTCATCAGTTGCTGAAAGAAGCGTCCCAGAATAAGCAAAAGATCCCAATCTGTTTTTAAGTTCTGATAAACCAAGAGAGTCTTCAGAATTCGCAATAGTAAATTCAGTCATTGCATTTTCTAATGAAATATCTTGTTGACTGACAACATCAGAAATTTTATTATCAATTTCTATTTGTTCAATTTTTTCCTTTTCAGCTTTTTGAGCCTCTAATTGCTCTGGAGTTGGTTGATTTTGCCATAGCATATAAAGCAGAATAGCACCAATTAATAAAAAACCTACAACAGTATTTATATCAAATTTTTTTTCTTCCATAGTAAAATCCTAAATAGTATTTAGGAAAATTAATTAATTATTTTGAATTGAATCTGTTCAGTAGATTCATTTTTTTCAATATTATTTTTCAAATATCCTACCTTTTTTTAAATATCGCCAAATTGTCGTATCAATTATTTTTTAAATGCTCATTGGCAGCTTTTACAAATGACACAAACAAGGGGTGTGGATTTGCAACCGTACTTTTATATTCTGGGTGATATTGTACCCCAACAAACCAGGGATGGTTTTCTATTTCAACAATTTCTACCAAACCTGTTTCTGGATTTGTACCCGTAGTTTTAAGTCCTGCTGCTTCTAATTGTTCTCGGAATTCATTATTATATTCATAACGATGTCTATGACGCTCTTCAATTGATTTAGCAACATATGTTTTACCTACAATACTGCTCGCTACTAAATCACATTTCCAAGCTCCCAAACGCATGGTACCTCCTTTATCAGTAATGTGTTTTTGTTCATCCATTAAACCAATAACTGGATAAGGGGTGTCTTTATTCATCTCGGTTGAATTAGCTTCTTTTAAGCCAAGTACATTTCTTGAATATTCTATCACGGCCATTTGCATACCCAAACAAATTCCCAGGTAAGGGATTTTATGTTCTCTTGCATATTTTACTGCATCTATCTTACCCTCTATGCCTCTTTCACCAAAACCAGGTGCTACCAATATGCCGTGCAATCCTTTAAATTTTTCTGCAACATTGGTCCCGTCTAAATGTTCCGAATGAATAGAAACTACTTTTACCTTTATTTCATTTTCTGCCCCAGCATGAATAAAAGACTCCAGTATAGATTTATAAGAGTCTTGTAACTCTACATACTTCCCTACTAATCCAATTTTAACCTCACTCTTAGGGTTTTTATGTTTTTTCAAAAAACTATTCCAATGCGCTAAATCTGGAGTTCCATG
>CAJXVL010000113.1 GCA_913061205.1 uncultured Flavobacteriaceae bacterium
AAAACAGAATGCTTATCATCTAACCAAGGTGTTTCCACATGAGTAATAAAAAACTGACTCCCGTTTGAACCAGGACCTGAATTAGCCATAGATAGTACACCAGGAGCATCGTGACGTAAGTCTGGGTGAAACTCATCATCGAATTGATATCCAGGACCACCTACTCCAGTGCCTTGGGGATCACCTCCTTGAACCATAAAATCTGGTATTACCCTATGAAATTTTAAACCATTATAATAAGGTGTTCCTTGCGCTATTGCATTGTTTTCAAGGTTTCCTTCTGCTAAGGATACAAAATTACCAACTGTTCCAGGAGTTAATTTATAAGAAAGGCTGATTAGTATATCACCTTTTTCTGTATTAATTTTTGCGTAAATACCGTCTTGCATGACTAATTTTTAAAATGAGGTGCAAAGGTACATATTCAATATACTATTTCATAAATATTTTATGCAGTATTAACAATTTAATTAAATTTAGAGTTTAATTCGCTACGTCACTAAAGAACTTAATGCGATATAGGCGTAATTCTTCTTCTTCATAATCCCCGTCAAACTCTTCCATTGCAGCTTCTATATCTGGGGTTTCAGCATCTTCAAGGAAATATTCATGAATTTCTCCCTGCTGATCTTCATCTAAAATTTCATCAATCCAATAATTAATATTAAGCTTGGTTCCACTATTTACAATAGCTTCCATTTCTTTTATCAAATCATTCATTTCCATTTTTTTTGCATCCGCAATATCTGTCAATGGAAGTTTCTTATCAACGTTCGTTATTACATACAACTTTAATGCACTATTTATACCTGTGGATTTCACAATAAAATCGTCTGGACGCATCACATCATTTTCTTCTACATAGGTTTTTATTATTTCAATAAAAGTACCTCCATATTTATTGGCCTTTCCCTCTCCTACTCCATGAACATTCGACATTTCTAATAAAGTCATTGGATACTTTAAAGCCATATCTTCTAAAGATGGATCTTGAAATATTACAAATGGTGGAAGATTTAATTGATCAGCTACTTTTTTTCGTTCTACCTTTAAAATTCTAAATAAATTATCATCTGCTGCAAAACCTCCCCCTTTTTGATTCGTTATAATAGTATTATCATTCGCTTCTTTAAAGGAATGATCTTCAGTCATCATAAATGAAATAGGTTTTTCTAAATAATTCAAGCCTTGTTGAGTGATTTTTATTAAACCATAAGTTTCAATATCTTTTCTTAAAAACCCTGCCACTAATAATTGACGAAGTAATGCCATCCAATAAGGAGCTAAATGTTCAGTTCCTGATCCAAAAAATTCTTTATCCTCAGTTCTATGAGATTTGATTAAAGCATTAGAATGACCAATTAAAACATTAACAACCTCCTTAGATTTATACCGCTCATTAGTTTCCTTAACAACATGCAATACCTTAATTACTTCTTTTTGAGCCTCGTGTTTGTTTTTCGGAAAACGCATATTATCATCCAAATCTCCTCCTTCGCCAGTTTCATTATCATATTCCTCTCCAAAATAATGAAGAATAAATTTCCTTCTAGACATGGAAGTTTCTGCAAATGCCACTACCTCTTGTAGTAATGCATGGCCAATTTCTTGTTCAGCTACAGGTTTACCACTCATGAATTTTTCTAGTTTTTCAATGTCTTTGTAAGAATAATAAGCAAGACAAATACCTTCTCCTCCATCTCTTCCAGCTCTTCCTGTTTCTTGGTAGTAACTTTCTATACTTTTAGGAATGTCATTATGAATAACAAACCGAACATCCGGTTTGTCTATCCCCATACCAAAAGCTATGGTTGCAACCACTACATCGATATCTTCCATTAAAAACATATCTTGATGTCTGACTCTTGTTTTTGAATCTAATCCTGCGTGGTAAGGAACTGCTTTTATACCATTAACCTGTAATGCTTGAGATAACTCTTCAACCCTTTTACGGCTTAAACAATAAATAATACCGCTTTTACCTTCGTGTTGTTTTACAAAACGGATAACGTCTGCATCTACATTTTTTGTTTTTGGACGTACTTCATAATACAAATTAGGACGATTAAAGGAAGCCTTAAAGGTGTTTGCGTCTTGAATACCTAGGTTCTTTAAAATATCTTCTTGTACTTTTGGAGTTGCTGTTGCTGTTAAGCCAACGATGGGAATATTATCTCTTATACGCTCAATAATTTTCTTAAGATTCCTATATTCTGGTCTAAAATCATGCCCCCATTCACTAATACAATGAGCCTCATCAATTGCTACAAAAGAAATTTTAACCGATTGTAAAAATTCAACATTTTCATTTTTAGTTAAAGATTCAGGTGCTACATATAATAACTTTGTAATACCAGAAGTAATATCACTTTTTACTTGTTTAACTTCTGTTTTATTCAAAGATGAATTTAATACATGAGCAATTCCTGTTTCCGAAGATAAAGCTCTTAAAGCATCGACTTGATTTTTCATTAAAGCAATGAGTGGAGAAACCACTATCGCTGTTCCTTCTTCAATAAATGCGGGAAGTTGATAGCATAAAGACTTTCCTCCTCCTGTAGGCATAATTACAAAAGCATCTTTTTTATCTAAAACACTTCTAACTACTACTTCTTGTAAACCTTTGAATTTAGTAAATCCAAAATATTTTTTTAACGCTGCGTAAATATCTATTTCTGTCAAACTTATAGGTAAAATTAAATTTGTTGCTTCCCTAAAATAAAAATTGTAATAACAAACTAACAATTGTAATTTAGCAACTGGAATAAGAAATATCTTTCTTATATTTTAGGGTGTAAATTGTTTTGTTTTTTTGCAGTTTAAATATAATACATTATGAAATAGTTACCACTAAAAAACTTCAAAATTTTGAAAAATCGAAATCAGATAATTTCAGTAGCGAAAAAGACTATTGATACCGAAAGTAAAGCCATTAAAAACTTGATAGATTTAATAGATGATTCTTTTGCAGAAGCAATAGAATATATTTATAATTCAAATGGGAGGGTTATCATTACAGGTATCGGTAAAAGTGCAATTATAGCTACTAAAATTGTTGCAACACTAAATTCTACAGGCACTCCATCTATATTTATGCATGCAGCTGATGCGATCCACGGAGATTTAGGAACAATTTTAGACGATGATGTTGTTATTTGTATTTCAAAAAGTGGAAATACACCAGAAATTAAAGTATTAGTTCCTTTAATAAAATCCAGAGGTAATAAATTAATAGCGATTACATCAAATAAAGCATCTTTTTTAGGTGAACAAGCCGATTTTATTTTAAACGCTTATGTTGAAAAAGAAGCATGTCCAAATAATTTAGCACCAACAACAAGTACCACAGCACAGTTAGTGATTGGTGATGCTTTAGCTGTTTGTCTTTTAGACTTAAAAGGTTTTTCTAGTAAAGATTTTGCAAAATTTCATCCAGGAGGTTCTTTGGGTAAAAAATTATATTTAAGAGTAAGTGACTTAACAAAACTGAATAAACAACCTGAAGTACAATTAGATACCGATATCAAAAAAGTAATTATTGAAATCTCAGAAAGTATGTTAGGTCTAACAGTGGTGGTAGATGATAGCAAGGTAGTTGGAATTATTACAGACGGTGACCTAAGAAGAATGCTTACAAAAGCTGATAGTTTTCATGGTTTGACCGCAAAAGACATTATGTCTAAGAACCCTAAAACTATCTCAAACAATGCAATGGCTGTTGAAGTTATTGACATTATGGACACAAATGGAATCACACAAATCATAGCTGTTGAAGATGGCAAATATTGCGGAATTGTGCATATTCATAACCTTACAAATGAAGGTATTATATAATGATTAGGAAAATAAAAAAACCGACCGAAAAAGAAATGTCTTTTCTAGATCATCTCGAAGAATTAAGATGGCATTTAATTCGGTCTGTATTAGCAATTGTTATCTTAGCTTCTATAGCCTTTCTTGCTAAAGATTTTATTTTTAATGTATTAATTTTTGGACCTAAACAAGCAGATTTTCCAACCTATAAAATACTTTGTAAAATAGCTCAATTCATAGGTTTTAAGGATAGTTTTTGTTTTACTGAACTTCCTTTTAGAATACAAAGTAGAACTATGGGAGGCCAGTTTTCTGCACATATTTGGACTTCGATAACCGCTGGTTTTATAGTAGCGTTCCCTTATATTTTACTCGAAATATGGAAGTTTATTAGCCCAGGATTAAGACTTAAAGAGCGTAGCTCTACTAAGGGATTTATTTTTATAGCTTCTCTATTGTTTTTTGTTGGAGTATTGTTTGGATATTATGTGGTAACCCCATTATCCATTAATTTTTTAGGAACATATCAAGTAAGTGGTCAGGTTCATAATGATTTTGATTTAAGTAGTTATATCTCCTTAGTTAGAGCCTCGGTGATTGCTAGTGGTTTAATTTTTGAGTTACCTATACTAATTTATATCCTTACAAAAGTGGGTGTAGTTACTCCAAATATGTTAAAGAAATATAGAAAAGTATCACTTGTGGCAGTATTAATTCTTTCAGCTATAATTACGCCACCAGATATTGCTAGTCAAGTAATTGTTTCTGTACCTATAATTATATTGTATGAAATAAGTATATTTATTTCAAGGGCAGTCATTAGAAAACAAGAAAAAATATTAAAAAAACAAACTAAATAACAGCTTAATTAAGCTATATTAGTGTGCATTATTTATAAGAATACATATGAAGTTAAGAGCCGAAAATTTAATGAAGTCCTATAAAGGTCGTAAGGTTGTAAAAGGAATTTCTGTTGAAGTAAATCAAGGTGAAATTGTTGGTTTGTTAGGCCCTAACGGTGCTGGAAAAACCACTTCGTTCTACATGATTGTTGGCCTTATAAAGCCCAACGGCGGGACTATTTATTTAGACCATAAAGAAATTACTAAATACCCAATGTACAAACGTGCTCAAAATGGGATTGGTTATCTTGCTCAAGAAGCTTCTATTTTTAGAAAATTAAGCGTTGAAGACAATATATTAAGTGTATTACAGCTAACTAAATTTTCTAAAAAAGAACAAAAAGAAAAAATGGAATCACTTATAGAAGAATTTGGTTTGGGGCATATTCGAAAGAACAGAGGTGATTTGTTAAGTGGTGGTGAACGAAGAAGAACCGAAATTGCGCGAGCACTTGCCACAGATCCCCACTTTATATTATTAGATGAACCCTTTGCTGGAGTAGATCCTGTTGCAGTAGAAGATATTCAAAGAATTATTGCTAAACTGGCAACAAAAAACATCGGTATACTTATTACCGATCATAATGTTCAAGAAACATTGGCAATTACCGACCGAACCTATTTAATGTTTGAGGGAAGTATCTTGAAACACGGAATACCTGAAGATTTGGCAAATGATGAAATGGTCAGAAAAGTTTATTTAGGACAAAATTTCGAACTAAGAAAGAAAAAAATCACTTTCTAATTCTCATTAATAACGTTAAATAAAGCTTTAAAGCTCTCAAAAAAATGTAACATTTTTTTAGATGGCTCGTCTTACTTTTATCTAATCAACAAAACAGCTATCGTGCAAGAAATTCTGACATTAAATAATCTTACTAAAAAATATGGATCACTCACCGCAGTGAATAATCTTTCAGTAACTATTAAAAAAGGTAATGTATATGGAATCTTAGGACCAAACGGCAGTGGGAAATCAACAACTTTAGGCATCGCATTAAATGTAGTTAATAAAACAGATGGAACGTTTCATTGGTTTGATGGAACTGGAACTACACACGAAGCGTTAAAAAAAGTCGGTGCCATTATAGAACGCCCTAATTTTTATCCTTATATGACTGCAGCTCAAAACTTAAATCTTGTCTGCATAATAAAGAAAGTACCTAAAGAAAAAGTAAATGAAAAACTTAAACTAGTTGGATTATTAGATAGAAAAGATGATACATTTAAAACGTTTTCATTAGGAATGAAGCAACGTTTAGCTATTGCTTCTGCCCTATTAAATGATCCGGAAATATTAATCTTGGATGAACCCACAAATGGTTTAGATCCTCAAGGAATTCATCAAATAAGAGAGATTATTAAAAATATCGCTTTAGAGGGTACTACTATTCTACTAGCCTCCCACTTATTAGATGAAGTTGAAAAAGTATGTACACATGTAATTATACTAAGAAAAGGGAAAAGTTTATACTCAGGAAGTGTCGAAAACATGATAGCTAGTCACGGATTTTTCACATTACAGTCAGATGATTTAGATCAATTATCAAAAACTTTAGAAGAACACCCGAGCATTGGAACAATTAAAAGTGAAGGCATTCATTTGGTCGCTTATTTAAAAGAACCATTAAGCGGTTCCGATTTAAACAAATTACTGTATGAAAAAGGAATCTACCTATCTTATTTGGTTCATCGAAAAGAAAGTCTGGAAGAACAGTTTTTAGAACTTACCAAAACTAAATAATTCAATTCTTAATCAATAATTATGTTACGTTTACTAACCATAGAACTTCATAAACTTAAGTATAACAAATCGGCTAAAGCAATCTCGATTGTTTATTTTATATTAATAACATTTATTGCTTTAATATCATCGATCGAATTTAATTTTGGAGATATTAATTTTAGAATTGCTGATCAAGGAATATTTAACTTTCCATACATTTGGCACTTCAACAGCTATATAGCTGCTATCCTTAAGTTATTCTTAGCTATTGTTATTGTTTCTATGACGGCGAATGAATACAGCAATAAAACACTTAAACAAAATTTAATTGATGGATTAAGCAAAAAAGAATTTATCCTGTCTAAATTTTTAACTGTCGTATTATTTTCACTGGTTTCTACATTATTTGTATTTGGTGTTAGTTTAGTATTGGGATTAATATTTTCAGACTATAATGAACTAGGAATAATTTTCAGTGACATAGAATACCTATTTGCTTATTTTATAAAACTTATTGGTTTTTTCTCTTTTTGTTTATTTTTAGGAATTTTGGTTAAAAGATCTGCATTTGCATTAGGATTTTTACTGATTTGGAGTATTGCTGAAGGAATTATTTATAGT
>CAJXVL010000114.1 GCA_913061205.1 uncultured Flavobacteriaceae bacterium
ACGTAAGGAGCGTCGGCAGCGTCAGATGTGTATAAGAGACAGCTATTTCTGTGTCGATGGTTTTTTTTGTTACATTTTTTAAAGAAAAATATTCTGCTGTTAATGTCCATTTTCTAGAAAAACGCCAATTAAAATTTACAAATAATGTTGTTTCATTATCGTTAAAATTTCCACTTTCATCAAAGTTGATAATTTGATTATCTGAAGCTCCATTTACTGCAATTTGTATTCTTTTGAAAGAACTATAGGCACCCGCATAAAAATTAAAACTATCAGATAATAAAGGATGCTTAGCAATCGAATCTGTTGAATTTAAAGAAGTGTTTTCTACTAAATCATTTTCTTGAGAAAACAAAGTTGCTCCAAAGAATATTAAAGCAATAGTTGTTAATAATTTTAGAGTATTTATTCGCATCGTTTAAAATTATTTTATTGACAACTAAAAATATGAATTTATAGTCATAAAAAAACTTAAAATTTAAAAAATAAAATAAAAAAAAACCTAACTAAATGAATAGTTAGGTTTTTTTGTCGGGGTGGCAGGATTCGAACCTGCGGCCTCCACGTCCCAAACGTGGCGCGATAACCGGGCTACGCTACACCCCGAGTAGTTATCAATATTTTTATTTTAATGATGCGGAGAGACAGGGATTCGAACCCTGGGTACCCTTTTGAGGTACGCTTATTTAGCAAACAAGTCCTTTCGGCCACTCAGGCACCTCTCCAATAGAGTTTAATAAATTAAGCTCAATTGCGGATGCAAATTTAGTTCAACATTTCTAATAACGCAAACAAAAAACAGGCTTTTTTAAATAAACTTTTAGTGTGTTTATTTTCAGACTTTTGTACAGCTTACTATTATTTTTTTGTTTCCCTTTGTAGTGGTGAAAAATAAAAATAGGTCTCCACCATCTTTAATACGTAGTCTTTTTCTTAAATAAGCAACACTTTCTGGGAAATTTCGAATACTAATATTTGCTTTTTCTATAGTTGAAAATTCTTTAAAATGTTTCTTTTGATAGGGAGTAACCTTGTTAATTACAAATTTTCGACCTGGAAAACTTATTAATTCATCACTGGTATACAAATGTGAGTGTTTGTGAAGTTTTTTAATTTGATATCGATCTGATATTAAATCAAAAGCCCCACTCTTCATTATTGCAGCATTTGGTTCGTATAAATATTTCTTCGGAATGCCATAATCAACTTTAGAGGTGTCGTTTAAATTAAAGTTAAAAACATCCTTATGATCTTTGCTAATATTGATAGTTTTTATATGTGGAATGCCTTTAAAATTAGGTTTAATGACCCATAACAGTTCTTTTACATCATTTTTAACAGCAACAATATGTAGTTCTGAAACAAATTTCAATTCATTAAATCCAACTGAAATATCGAGCATTGGAGAGGTTTTAATTAATAATTTCTTGCAATTTTTTAATAAAACAGGCAAATGAAAAGGGATATCAGGCTCGCAATCCTTTAAGAAAAAAACTTTTCCTTTGTCTTCATGCCTTCTTGACGGATCTGCATAAATGACATCATATTGTTCTTTTAAAACGTTTTTTAAGCCATCTTCAGCAAAGCATTGAATGTTATTCCTCTTTAATACTAAAAAATTATGAGCTGTTATTTCTAAAAGACATTTGTTTAATTCAAAATGATGGACTGTCTTAAATGTTTTCGAAAAATAATAACTGTCAATTCCAAAACCACCGGTTATGTCAGCAATTTTATCTCCTTCGATAATAGAAGCTTTGTATTTAGCAGTAATTTCTGAAGAACATTGTTCTATGTTTAATTTTGGAGGGTAATATATTTTCGCTGAATGATACCAGCTAGGAAGTTTATTCTTAGATTTTTTCTTAGCATCTATTTGTTGGATCAATTCCTTAATTGTTACACCTTCAAAGGGACTTTTAGAAAATACAAGCTTTGAAGAGTTAAACTCATTATTTTTTATATAGTCTTGTATAACAATACTTAATATGTTTTTATTTAAACAAATACTATAGGTTTTTTGTAAGTTTTTTAACAATGTCATTGTTAGATAAAAATTCTTTTAAAATAACTTTTATGGAGGTGTAAAGTGGTATTGCAACTATTAAACCAACAATTCCAAATAAGACTCCAGCTATAGATATTACAAGAAAAATTTCTAATGGATGTGATTTTACACTTTTTGAAAATATAATGGGTTGACTAAAGAAGTTGTCGACTAGCTGACCAATTAAAAAGCCAATCATTACAAATATAGTTTTAGGTAATATTACGGTTTGAAAATCGCTGCCTATAAAACTAGTCATTGTTAAAAAAACCATTAATACTAATCCAATCATGGGCCCTATAAAAGGTATTAGGTTTAATAAAGCACATAAAAAAGCAATTACAACTGCATTATTAACTCCAAAAGTTAGCAATATTGCGGTATAGATAACAAACAATATTGAGATCTGTAAAACGAGTCCTGCAAAATATCTTGACAATAAATTTTTAATCTCATTTAAAGATCTTTTAGTACCGTCTTCATTACGATCTGTAACAAAAGTTAATATTCCTTGTTCCAATAATTTACTGTCTACTAATAAGAAAAAAGAAATAAATATTATCGAAAACAAAGCAATGCTAAAACTTCCAAATCCACCAATGATAGCATTTAAAAAGTTTGGTATTATTGAGTAATCAATTTTTGAAAATAAATTTGATGTAGTTAGTGACTTATCCACATCAATATCTTTATCTGATAAGTAAAGAATCACTTTTTGGTATAAACTTTCAACAGAAGATTCTAATTCCTTTATATTAAGCAAAGAAAGATTTTGCCCCTGTTCAACAACCAATGGTATTAATAAGCCAATAAGACTCGATAATAATCCAATTATTGTTGTCATAGCGACAATTACAGCAAGTGTATTGTTAAATTTTAATTTAGTTTTTAAAAAACTAACTATAGGCAAACCTATCAAAGAGATTATGGCTGCAATAATAATATATAAAATAACGGATTGTATTTTATAAATAAATAAAAGCAACAAAGCAACACCAATGATATAGGCAACGGCTCTTATAATTCCTTTTTTAATTTCATTTGAATCCATCTAGCTACTATAAATTTTATTAATTAATGAATATAAAGCTATGGAAGTGGCTTGTACCACATTCATGCTACTATTTCTTCCGTACATATTAATATGTGCACACAGATCACTATTAGTTAAAACCTTATCTGAAACACCTTCATTTTCATTTCCAATTATAAGTGCGATTTTTTGATTGTCAAATAAAGGTAAATTTTCAATAGATTCGCTAGAATCAGTGATTTCTAAAGCAATTATCTTGAAGCCCTTATCTTTTAAATTGATAATGGCATTAAGAGTATTTTTATTTTCTGAATAGGAAACATAGTGTTGTGTATTTCTGGCTGTTTTTTGAAGTCTAGGAGAATTAAAATTAATTTGACTGTTACAAAAAATAATTTCAGGTATTCCAAGCGCATCACAAACTCTAAAAACCCCACCAATATTAGAGGGACTTTTCAAACCATCACAAATCAAAACAATAGGAAATACTTTTTCTGAATGATTAGATTCTTTATGTGATAATTGTCTAATCATTAATTTTTAAAAACATAATTAATAATATTTGCTCCCATTTGTAAAGCTTTAAGTCTTGTTTCTTGGGGATCATTATGAATTTCAGGATTTTCCCAGCCATCACCTAAATCGCTTTCGAACGTATATAATACTAATAAACGATTCTCTTCAAAAATACCAAATGCTTGAGGCCTGTTTTTATCGTGTTCATGAATTTTGGGTAAACCTTGTGGGAAATTATAAGGATTTTTAAAAATAGGATGGTTTTTTGATAATTCAATCAGTTCTTTATTTGGAAATATTTTAATCAATTCTTTTCTCAAATATTCATCCATTCCATAATTATCATCAATATGAATAAATCCACCACTTAAAAGATAGTTTCTTAAGTTTTCTGATTCTTCTTGTGTAAAAAAGACATTTCCATGTCCTGTCATATGCAAAAAGGGATAATCAAATATATCAACACTATTGGGGCTTACAACCTTTGGTTTTGTATTGATTGTAGTCTTAAGTTCTTCATTACAAAATTTTATTAGGTTGGATAAAGCCGTAGGATTACTATACCAATCTCCACCACCACCATATTGTATTACGGCAATATCTTGAGCAGTTAGCTTAATAGTAACCAAGAAGAATAATATGATTAAGGTTTTTAAACTCATAGAAATCAAAAATACAAATTCTAAATAATAGTAAAGTAGTAAGTTTTAAGATATTATTGAATACTGTTTAAAAATAAATAATATTTCAATCTTCATTAAAAAAAGCAACACTATGACAGGCTACAATTGCAGCTGTTTCCGTTCGCAATCTGTTATTCCCTAAAGTCACGGGTATAAAACCTGCTTTTATGGATTCACTTATTTCATTAGTAGAAAAATCTCCTTCTGGACCGATGAGTAAGGTCGTATTATCATTGGGTTTCAAAACACTTTTTAAGGATTTTTTAGTACCTTCCTCACAATGGGCAATTAATTTTTGATGAAGATTACCCTCTTGTAATTTTAAGAAATTACTAAATGCAATCGCTTTGTTTATTTTAGGTAAATATCCGTTTAAGGATTGCTTCATTGCGCTTTGTATTTTCTTCTCAAAACGATCTATTTTAACTGCCTTACGCTCGCTATGGTTGCAAATAATAGGTGTAATTTCAGTGACACCAATTTCGGTAGCTTTTTCTAAAAACCATTCATAACGATCATTTAGTTTTGTTGGAGCTACTGCCAAGTGGAGCGAGTAGGTAAGGGGTTCTTGTTTTTTAACTTCCAATACCGTCGCCACACAATTTTTAAGATTTGAATGTATTAACGTTACTTTAAAAAACAATCCCTTTCCGTTGGTAAGATTTAAAATTGAGCCTTCTTGTTTTCGCAATACTTTAAAAATATGCCTACTTTCTTCTTTGTCAAATTTAATTTCTTTAGAAGTTTCAGTAATAAATTCATTGTAGAATAATTGCATTGTTTAGTTATTAATTTAAAACTGGTAGGTTCTATATTTATAATACACCTGAATTGATGTTTGATTTATATCATTATTTTTATAATTCCATTCTTGCTTTTGCAACGATATCGTTTGAAGCAAAAAGCTGTTGTTTGTATTTTAACTCTCCAACAATTGCAATCATAGCAGCATTATCTGTGCAAAACTCAAGTTTTGGAATATGAACCTTCCAATCAAAATTCTTTTCAGCATTTTTTAATGCCTTCCTAATACCAGAATTTGCAGAAACACCTCCACCAATGGCAACTTCTTTAATTCCTGTTAGTTTTACAGCATTTTTAATTTTATCCATTAAATAATCCACAATGGTGTATTGTAGACTAGCACAAATATCATTCAGATTTTTATTAATAAAATTAGGGTCTTCTTTTACATTTCTTTTTACAAAATACAATACAGAAGTTTTTAATCCACTAAAACTAAAATCTAAAGGCCCTACTTTAGGTTTTGGAAAAGGAAAAGCCTTTGAATTGCCTAGTTTTGAATATTTATCGATTAACGGTCCACCAGGATAGGGAAGTCCTAGTATTTTTGCGCTTTTATCGAAAGCCTCACCTACAGCATCGTCTAAAGTTTGTCCAATTATTTCCATTTCAAAATAATTAGTTACTTTAACAATTTGTGTATGACCACCACTTATTGTCAATGCTAAAAAAGGGAATGTTGGAGTTGTATGTGCTTCAGATTTTATAAAATGTGCTAAAATATGTGCCTGCATATGATTTACATCAATCAGAGGAATCTCTAATCCCATCGCTAAAGACTTTGAAAATGAGGTGCCTACCAAAAGTGAACCCATCAATCCTGGGCCTCTTGTAAAAGCTATGGCATTTAGCTGTTTTTTGTCGATATTTGCTTTTTGTAACGCAAGTTGTACAACAGGTACAATATTTTGTTGATGCGCTCTAGAGGCAAGTTCTGGAACAACACCACCGTATTCTTGATGAATACTTTGTGTCGCAACAACATTAGATAATATAGTGCCGTTTTTTATAACGGCTGCAGCAGTATCATCACAGGATGATTCGATGCCTAAAATGTATGTCTGTTTTGCCATTAAATTAAGAGTGCATATTTATTTGCCGTAAAAATAAAACATTAAGACCGTATCAAAAAACTAAAAAAAATAATAAAAAGGATTTTTAGCATCTTGTTCTTGATAATAGTATTTATTATCATCACACTATCCATGCCTACTGTTCAAACTTATATTGCAAAAAAAGTTACCACAAAATTAAATCAAAATTTTGGTACTAGCATTAATATTAATCGTTTAGGGCTTAATTGGAAGGGAGAAATAGACATTAAAGATGTTTATATCGAAGACCATCATAGCGATACATTAATTTATGTTAAAACACTTAACACCAATTTACTAAGTTTAAAAAATCTTGTCGAAGGTGATTTGCATTTCGGTTTTATTGAATTAAATAATGCGAAATTTTATATAAAAACCTACAAAGGTGAAAAAAGTGATAACGTTTCCATTTTTGCTAATAAATTTAATTCAAATAGCCCTAGTAGCGGTAATATATTTGTATTAAAGGCAAATAATATTAAGTTTTTAGATAGTGATGTGAAAATAACTAATGAAAATTTAGAACAATCAGAAATTTTTAATCTTAGCTTTATTAATATAGAAAGTGAAATTTTCAGTATTGTAGGACCAAATGTAAATACAGCTATAAAGCAATTATCGTTAGAATCGCAAAGAGGTCTTGATATTAAAAATCTAGCTGGAATTTTTTCTTATAGTTTAACCTCCATATCATTAAAACAATTAAAGCTTAAAACTGATGATTCTTTCATAAATGGCGCTATTATAATGGCTGTCTCTTATACACATCTCCGAGCCCACGAGACGTAGAGGAATCTC
>CAJXVL010000115.1 GCA_913061205.1 uncultured Flavobacteriaceae bacterium
ACGTAAGGAGTCGTCGGCAGCGTCAGATGTGTATAAGAGACAGGTGACGGAGTATTTAAAGATTGTATTTAGAATAAAGAATTTAAATATGCTCTTTAACAATATAATTTTTTAAGTCTTTTTTGTTGCTAAGAATTAATTCTCCTAAAAATCCAGCTACAAAAAATTGAGATCCAATAATCATAGCTGTAAGCGCAATGTAAAATTGTGGTCTTTCAGTAATTAACCTTCCTGTAGGATTGATGAAAATTTTATCGATCCCCAAATAAATTGCAAAGAAAAAACCTACCATTAGCATAATAGCACCCCAAGCACCAAAAAAATGCATCGGTCTTTTGCCAAATTTTGATATAAAAGAAATGGTTATTAAATCTAAAAATCCTCTGACAAATCGTTCCATACCAAATTTTGTTTCTCCGTATTTTCTCGCTTGATGCTTTACTATCTTTTCGCCAATTTTACTAAACCCTGCGCTTTTAGCAAGTACCGGAATGTACCGATGCATTTCACCGGTAACTTCAATGTTTTTAATCACCTTTTTTTTGTAAGCTTTAAGACCACAATTAAAATCATTTAGTTGTACTCCAGATGTTTTTCTAGCAGCAAAATTGAATAATTTTGAAGGCAAGTTTTTTGCAATTTTCGAATCGTATCTCACTTTTTTCCAACCAGAAACTAAATCGTATCCTTCGTTGGTAATCATATCATAAAGTTCAGGAATTTCTTCAGGATTATCTTGTAAATCGGCATCCATCGTAATTATTACATTTCCTTGCGCTTTTTCAAACCCAGCGTGTAGCGCTTGAGATTTACCAAAGTTTTCTGAAAAACGAATCCCTTTTACTTCAGAAAAATCTTTTGCTAAAGCAGTGATCATTTTCCACGATTTATCGGTGCTACCATCGTCAATAAAAATCACCTCATATAAATAACCATTAGACTGCATGACTTTAGCAATCCAATGGTATAATTCATTTAATGATTCTTCTTCATTAAGAAGTGGAATGATAATAGAAAGATTCATGGAATTATTTGTCTAGTTTTCTGGACGGTTTACTTTCAATATTAATCCACAAATTAGAGAGGTGATAAAACCTAAAAATAGTGGTATGATTATCCCCATAGCTGTCATAATGGTAGGAGTCATCATTTTTTCTGTTATTCCAGTAGCCATATCCATTTGTTCTTGTGTCATGTCTGGATTTTGAATTACCATTTGCTCTGTAGAAAACTCCAACATTTGGATTACATAATCAGGTTCAATAACCGTTATAAAAATATAATTGTAAATGGCTGTAATGATGGCAGCAATTAATGAAATTGCCAATCCTACTTTAAGAGATTCTGATACTGATAAATAACCTTCATTTTCAAGTTTAAAAGCCTTTAAGCCATAAACAATAATTCCTGCCATTATAGCTAAACCAGCTATGGTTAGCCACATAGGTCTTTCTATATGATTGTCAGTTACATATGCTATTACTGATAGTACTATTGATAATAAGCCCCAAATAATTCCATAATTAAAAGCAATTTTTTTGATAGCGTCTTTTTGATTTTCCATAAGTTTAGTTTTTTGTTAGATTACCATGAATAGTAACTGGTTTGTTAGTAAAAAAAGATATAAAAACGTTGCAAAGTTAGTGTATTTATAATTTAACTAGTAGTTTAAAATTTTAGAATGTTAAAAGTATATTTAATTCTTTTAAAAAAATAATAATAATTTTATGGTAGATTATATATAAATGATTAAATTTGCAAACTGAAATCCTAGAAAGTGTTTTTTAGGAAGAAGATAAGTTTAATTAAAAGATTTCCGATTTTTAGGAAAAAGATTATGAGAAAAGGTATTCACCCAGAAAATTATAGATTAGTAGCGTTTAAGGACATGTCCAATGAAGATGTGTTTCTTACAAAATCTACTGCTAACACTAAAGAAACCCTTGAAGTAGAAGGTGTTGAGTATCCTTTAGTGAAAATGGAAATTTCAAGAAGTTCTCACCCGTTTTATACCGGTAAGAAAAAGCTAATCGACACGGCAGGTCGTATTGATAAGTTCAAAACTAAATATGCTAAATTTAAGAAGTAATCTTCTTTAAATATATTTTTATAAGCCTTTGAGAAATCAAAGGCTTTTTTTTTATAGCTTTGAATATTGAATACTAAACCATGAACTATATTTTATTTGACGGAAGCGCTCGCAATCAATTATTGCCTTTTACCTATACGCGACCAGTAGCAGATATTCGAGTAGGTATCTTAACCATCCGGGAGAAATGGGAAAAAATGTTGGGTTTTACAAGCTCAACAGTTACCGAAGATTATCTAATTGATAAGTTTCCAATGATTGAAATGGAGCAAAATATTTTTATAAATGCTTCAGTGCTTCCAACTGAACACTTAGTAAGTCTTATTCAAAACCTATCAGAAAATAAAGCCTTGTTTATAGATGATGAACCATTGGCCTTTTTTGCAAAGGAAGATCAGGAAATAGATTTTGAAACCTTTGACATATTGCAGTATACTAACGATGATATTTTAAGAATAGAAAATACCTGGGATATTTTTAAGTATAACGGTGAAGCGATTAAAAGAGATTTCAAGCTTTTAACTACCGATAGAGAATCACAGCTTATCCCTGAAATGACGGTATCTTTTAATAAAGATCAAATTTTTATAGAAGAAGGAGCCGTTTTACCGCTTTGTTCTTTAAACGCAAACGATGGACCTATATATATTGGAAAAGATTCAGAAATCATGGAAGGGTCTAT
The DNA here is from genome assembly GCA_913061205.1 of uncultured Flavobacteriaceae bacterium. Taxonomy (GTDB): domain Bacteria; phylum Bacteroidota; class Bacteroidia; order Flavobacteriales; family Flavobacteriaceae; genus Marifrigoribacter. The sequence goes on from CAJXVL010000115.1 coordinate 2,772, forward strand.
GATTCGCGGACCTTTTGCCTTGTGCGAAAATGCTACTATTAAAATGGGTGCAAAAATATATGGGGCAACTACTATTGGACCACACTCTAAAATAGGAGGAGAGGTTAATAATTGTGTGATATTTGGATATTCTAATAAAGGCCATGATGGATTTCTTGGGAATTCTGTTCTGGGCGAATGGTGTAATATTGGGGCCGACACCAATAATTCTAACCTTAAAAATAATTATGCTGAAGTGAGATTATGGGATTATGAAACTGAAGGATTCGCAAAAACAGGATTACAGTTTTGTGGTTTAATGATGGGTGATCATAGTAAATGTGGTATTAATACTATGTTTAATACCGGAACGGTAGTGGGAGTAAGTGCCAATATTTTTGGAAGCGGATTTCCTCGTAATTTTATTCCAAGTTTTAGTTGGGGAGGAAGCGCTGGAATGATTACTTATAAAACCGACAAAGCGTTTGAGGTAGCTAAAGTGGTAATGTCTAGAAGGGATATAGCATTTACAGAAGTTGATGTTCAAATTTTAGAACATGTTTTTGAAGAAACTAGTAAATGGAGAAAAGGCTAATTAAACTTATTAAGTAAAAGTAATTATTTTTCTTTTTTTACCTTTTTTAAAACTAAAAAATTTTGAGGATTAATGCCTAATCCGCTTACTTTCTTACTAACAAATCGAACTGCCATGTCATAATATAGAGGAACCACTGGAGCTTCCTCAATTATAATGGAATCCATTTTTTCATACAATAGCTTTCGTTTTTCTATATTGGGAAGTGATAAGGATGCTACATATAAACTGTCGTAAATATTATTTTTAAAATGTGCATAATTAGGTCCATTGGGGGTAAAATTCTTACTATAAAACAATGATAGGTAGTTTTCAGCATCAGGATAATCTGCAATCCAACTGGCTCTAAATATAGCCAACTCTCCTGAAGATTTCATTTGCCGCAGTGTAGAAGGCGGAACTACATCTATTTGCACTTGTATTCCTATTTTCTCTAACTCTCGTTGAATAAATTCACATAAATCTAAATATTGACTATTTGTGCCTATAGCTATGGATGGATTATTGTTTCCAGTTTCTTCTATATATTGGCGTACTAATTCCTTTGCTTTTTCTGGTTGATAGGTATACCCCTCCATGTTATTAAAACCGGCCAATCCTTTTGGAATAAATCCATTAACTGCAGGTATTCCTATTCCATTTCTTAAATACCTAATCATTTTCTCACGATCAAAGCCATAATTAATAGCTTGGCGTACTTTTTTTGATTGTATTTCAGAGCTTGGTGAATCCATATAAAATCCGAGATACTCCGTATTTAAATAAGGACTTGTAATTAAATTTACTTGATTTTTATACTTTTCTTGAAGCTTTCCTTTAGTGCTTACTATTTCATCTTTATACGAATTATCTAATCCTGAAACAAAATCTAATTTTCCTTGAACAAATTGTAAAAATTCACTTTGTTTATCGGGTAAAAAAGTAATGGCTACTGCTTCTAAATAGGGTAATTGATTTCCAAGTTCATCTTTTTCAAAATAATCTGGATTTCTACGAAGTACTAATTTTATATTTTCTTCCCAAAGTTTAAATTTAAATGGACCTGTTCCAACTGGATTGGATCTAAAATCATTGCCATAATAATCGATAGCCTCTTTAGGAACTACCGAACAAAAACGCATAGAAAGTAATCCTAAAAATGCGGGGAATGGCTGGTTTAATTGAATACTGAAAGTACTATCATTCTCTGCATAAAAACGATCCACATTATTTAAAACCCAACTGCCTCTTGCAGCTACTTTTTCATCTAACAATCTATTAAAGCTATATTCAAAATCATGAGCGGTTACAAGCCGTGTAGAATCTTTATGAGCACTTGTAAATGCCTCACTTTTATGAAAATACACATCATTTCTTAAATTAAATTTATAGGTGAGTGAACTATCATTAAAAGTCCAATTTTTTGCTATATCTGGTTGAATATTTAATTCATCATCTAATTGAACCAAGCTATTAAATAACTGATTTGTTGGCCAAATTAATTGTGGATTGCTTGCAAATGCAGGATCTAAAGTTGCAATATTGCTATGTTCATTATATCTAAATACAAGATGATCTTTATCAGAATTCATTTTTGAATTACAAGAAATCAAAAGAAGTGACAAGTAACTTGCTGTTAATAAGAGAATTAATTTATTTTTTTTGAAGTTCATCTGCTTTTTTGAAACCAATTATAGTTTGTATTTTTGCATTCCCACAAATAAAAGGGTTTTGTCAAAAATACAAGAATGAATCCAAGAAAAAAAGTCGCATTTTATACTTTAGGTTGTAAGCTAAATTTTAGTGAAACGTCTACCATTGCTAGAAGTTTTAATGATGAAGGTTTTGATCGTGTTGATTTTTCTGAAAAAGCAGATATGTATGTTATAAATACCTGTAGTGTTACAGAAAATGCAGACCGAAGGTTTAAAGATATCGTGAAACAAGCTCAAAAAGGAAATTCTGATGCATTTATAGCTGCTGTTGGCTGCTATGCACAACTAAAACCACAAGAATTAGCAGACGTAAATGGAGTTGATTTAGTATTAGGAGCTACTGAAAAGTTTAGGATCACAGATTATATCAATGACCTAGCAAAAAATGATTTTGGTGAAGTTCATTCCTGTGAGATTAAAGATGCAGATTTTTATGTTGGCTCTTATTCTATTGGGGATCGTACTCGAGCTTTTTTAAAGGTTCAAGATGGTTGTGATTATGTATGTACTTTTTGTACAATTCCACTTGCAAGAGGTATTTCTAGAAGTGAAGCACTGGATAAAGTATTGATAAATGCGAAAGAAATTTCAGATCAGGGTATCAAAGAAATAGTGCTTACTGGTGTTAACATTGGTGATTATGGAAAAGGAGAATTTGGCAATAAAAAACACCAGCATACTTTTCTAGAATTGATTCAAGAATTAGATAATGTTGATGGAATTGAAAGAGTTCGAATTTCCTCGATAGAACCCAATTTGTTAAAAAATGAAACAATTCAATTTGTTTCCAGCTCAAAAGCATTCGTACCTCATTTTCATATTCCTTTACAAAGTGGTAGTAATGAATTATTGCGTTTAATGAAACGTCGTTATAAGCGTGAATTATATGTTGAAAAAGTTAACGAAATAAAAAAACACATGCCAGACGCTTGTATTGGAGTGGATGTTATTATTGGATTTCCTGGTGAAACCGATGAATTATTTTTAGAAACGTATCATTTTTTAAATGAATTAGATATTTCCTATCTTCATGTTTTTACCTATTCAGAAAGAGAAAATACACCAGCAGCTAGTATGGATGGGGTAGTGCCATTAAATGTTAGGAAAAAAAGAAGTAAAATGTTACGTGGATTGTCCGTTAAAAAAAGACGTTCGTTTTATGAAAGTCAGTTAAATACTTTGCACACTGTATTGTTTGAGGGAGAAAACAAGAAGGGTTATATACTTGGTTTTACAGAAAATTATGTAAAAATCAAACAGCCTTGGAATCCTGAATTAGTGAACACAACCCGTGAGGTTTTATTAACTGAAATTGATGATGATGGAATGGTGCGATTTGAATTTACCTAGAATTAGATATTAATTCCTACTGGAAGTAATTTTTTATATTTTCTACGATTTTTTCTTAAAAATGAAGCTATTTCTGGACTGGTAGGAACTAAATGTATTCTTCGCTCTTCAACAATATTAAAAACAGCTCTAATAAATATTTCTCTAAAGCCTTGTTCCTCCATATCGGTTGGCATTTCATATTTGGTCAGAAATATCTTTCGATCTTGTGAAGCATATTCAATACGTGCCATATTATCACCTACTTCTAATTCAAACTGTCTTAAAAATTCATTGTCTGTAATCTCTACATCTTCAATCATAGGGAATTGATTTAAGGTTTATTTAATAATAATGTCAGCTTGAATTTGCTGATTTTTATCAATAGCAGCTACTATTTATTTCAAGATAAAAATACTTTAGGATTATAAATCTTTAAAAGGTAAATTTACGAATAATTATCGAGCTTAACTCTATTGAATTGTTAAACAACACAAACACTAAAAAAACTCCAGTTTATTTTATTCCAGGATTAGCAGCAGGAAAAGAGATATTTGAATATATTTCTTTACCAGAGGAGCTTTATGATGTGCATATAA
>CAJXVL010000116.1 GCA_913061205.1 uncultured Flavobacteriaceae bacterium
GAGATTCCTCTACGTCTCGTGGGCTCGGAGATGTGTATAAGAGACAGGTATAACCTATTTCACCATTAATACTCACATAGCCTTTTTTTATAGCTTTTTTAATTCCTTTTTTTGAAAAGACGGAATTAAATTTACCAGGAGTATAATCTGAAAGGCGAAATCTATTATCTAATATAGGAACTTGATGCGATTCTATTTTTATTAATTCTGAATCCATGTGTTACTCTAATAAATCTGGTCTTCTTTGTTCGGTTCTTTTAATGGCATCATCTTCTCGCCACTCTTCAATCTTTTTTAAATGTCCACTTAGCAATATTTCTGGTACTTTCCAACCCTTGTATTCTGATGGTCTAGTATAAACCGAGGGAGCTAATAAACCGTCTTGAAACGAATCTGTTAATGCGCTGGTTTCATTACCTAAAACTCCAGGAATTAAACGAATCACTGAATCACAAACAATAGCAGCTGCTAATTCACCTCCGCTTAATACATAATCACCAACCGAAATCTCCATAGTTATAAATTGATCACGAACTCTTTGGTCAACTCCTTTATAATGACCACATAATATAATAATATTCTCTTTTAAAGAGAGGGAGTTTGCAGTTCCTTGGTTAAAAGTATTTCCGTCTGGAGTCATATAAATGACTTCGTCATAATCTCTTTCAGACTTTAATTTTGAAATACATTTATCTATAGGTTCAATCATCATTACCATACCTGCACCGCCTCCAAATTGATAATCGTCTATTTGATTATAAGAATTGGTTGAAAAATCTCTAATATTATGAAAATGGACAGACACCAAATCCTTTTCGATAGCTCTCATTAATATAGAGGCTTCAAATGGACTTTTAAGTAATTCAGGTAATGCGGTTATGATATCAATTCTCATTTGAAGAAATTTTATTCAAAATACAAAAATACATTTAAATGATTTAAATTAAGCTTCCCAAGTGTAATGAAATACATCGGTGTCTTTTTTCCAACCCAAACGTTCGTATAACCTCTGTGCAGGATTGTAAATTGAAGTTTCCAGAGTTAATCCTTTACTGTTTTTTTTTAGTGCAAATTTTTTAGCATGATTCATAAGAACTTTGCCAATTCCTTTTCCACGGTATTTGGGATGAACAAATAAGTCATTCAAAATAAAGATACGTTGCATAGCTACTGAAGAAAAGCTCGGATAAAGTTGGTTGAACCCTTGAGCTATCTCATGATCGTCATAAGAAATAAAAATAACTGAATCTTTTTTGTTAAAACGATTGCTTAAGAATTTTCTGGCAACTTCAGTATTTGAGGCTTGCTGATAAAATCTTCTATATCCTTCAAATAGCGGAAGGAGTTTTTCTAGGTTATCTATTGTTGCTGGTATGATTTTCATATAGTAAAGTTAATCTTTTATGCATAAAAAAAGCCTTCATTTTTGAAGGCTTTTTTTTATTAAAAATTACATACTACTAATAATATGTAAAACGTCTTACTTGTGCAATGTATTTTGCTAATCGAATTACTTGATGGCTATAACCATATTCGTTGTCGTACCAAACATATAAAACAACGCTTTTACCATTTTTAGCAACAATAGTAGCATTACTATCGTAAATAGACGGAGCAGAAGTACCCACAATATCACTAGACACTAATTCATTATTTATTGAATATTGGATCTGTTCCACTAAATCGCCTTGCATTGCATATTTTTTAATTATTGCATTTAATTTTTCCTTAGTGGTTTCTTTATTTAATTCTAAATTTAAAATTGCCAAGGATCCGTTAGGTACAGGAACACGAATAGCATTTGATGTCAGTTTTCCTTCAAAAGAGGGTAATGCTTTTGAAACTGCTTTACCGGCACCAGTTTCAGTAATGACCATATTTAACGCAGCAGCACGTCCTCTTCGATACTTACTATGCATGTTGTCTACCAAGTTTTGATCATTAGTATATGCATGAATAGTTTCTAAGTGACCGTGGTCCACTCCAAAAGTTTCTTCAATAGCTTTTAAAATTGGTGTAATAGCATTGGTAGTACAAGATGCTGCAGAAAAAACATCTACTGTATTTGGATCATGATCTAAATGGTTAACACCGTGAACAATATTTGGAATACCTTTGCCTGGAGCCGTTAATAAAACTTTTGAAACCCCTTTACCTTTTAAGTGACGAGCTAGAGCAACATCATCTCTAAAAGCACCTGTATTATCTATGACTAAAGCATCATTGACTCCGTAAAGTGTATAATCAATATCTTCTGGAGCATTAGCAGAGATAATATAAACAGTTGTTCCATTAATAATTAACGCTTTATTCTTTTCATCAATTGAAACGGTTCCGTTAAAATCTCCATGAACAGAATCCATTTTTAATAAAGAAGCTCTTTTTTCTAAAACTGTAGCATCAACTTTTCCTCTAGTAACAATTGCTCTAAGTCTCATTTGTGATCCTTTACCAGCTTTGCTCATTAGCTCTCTTGCAAGTAGGCGACCAATGCGACCAAATCCATAAAGTACAACGTCCTTGGGTATTAAGGTTTCAGAATCATAAGCTTTACCTAGCTTGTCCTTTACAAATGATAAGGCACTTTCATAATTCTGTTGTTCTAGAAAATATTCATAAGTTAACTTTCCGATATCTAATTTTGAAGGCGGTAAATCTAAAGATTGAATTGCTTGCGCAATTTCAACAGAATCAAAAATAGAAACAGGCTTTTCTACAAAGTCATTTGCATATTTGTGAAGATTTAAAATGTCACTTACACTGCGATCTATTAATTGATTTCTAAAAAGCACTAATTCAATCGAATTATCATACCAAAGGTTACTTGCTATTTTTATAAATTCAACAGTTGCTTTTCGGCGATCAGTTTGAAAAGACATTTCTTTTTCATAAACGTCAACAATACTCATAATTTTTAAATTTTACAGTTAAAATATTGTGCAAAAATACTCCTTTTAAAGAGTTTAATAAAGGATAATAATAAAAATAAAAAACTCTCTGAACCGACTAAGGTTTAGAGAGTTTACTGTAATTTAATTGAAATACACTATCTAAAAATAAACGAGTTAATTTTTCCTTTTTTATTTATATATGTCATTTTTACTGGAGCTCTATTATTTCTTTTTTCCATAATAGATTTTGCATCTTCAATGTTTTTTATTTTCTGATCATTGAGTTTTATAATAACAGTACCTTCCAAACCATATTCTTTTAGGTTTTCATTTAAAGTACTGCTGATTTTAACACCATATTCAAGCCCATAGTTTTCTAACTCTTTTGCATTTAAATTTTTAATTTCTAGTCCTAAATAATCTAATTTATAGGTTTCTAATTTAATCAGCTTGACAGCGATATTTTTTTTATTACTATTTCTTAAAATTTCTAAATTCACTAGGTCATTTGGGTGTTTAGAACCAAGATATCCTGCTAAATCAGAAAATTTAGTAACTTTTTGACCATCAATACCTATTATGATGTCTCCTTTTTCAACACCACTAATTTCTGCACCGCTACCTTTTTCAATAGTATTTACATAAACTCCTTCAGTTTCGTTAATCCCTAATTCGTTTGCAAATCTTGTATTTAAATTTCCACCACCAATCCCTAAAATGACTCTTTGAACGTTACCATATTCAATAATATCTTCAATGATTTTTCTTGCATTATTGGAAGGAACTGCAAAAGAATAACCTATGTATGATCCTGTTTCAGAAGTGATAGCGGTATTTATCCCAACTAATTCTCCTTTTGAATTTACTAAAGCTCCTCCGCTATTTCCTTTATTTACTGCTGCATCAGTTTGTATAAAAGATTGAAGATTTCCATCAAATTCGTTTAAATCGCGTGCTTTGGCACTAACAATACCTGCAGTTACAGTAGATGTTAAATTAAATGGATTGCCAACAGCTAGTACCCATTCTCCAATATTTAATTTATCGGAATCTCCAAATGGGATATAAGCAAGTTCTTCGTTAGTATTAATTTTAATAAGTGCAATATCTGTTCTGGCATCAGTTCCAATTAATTCTGCAGCATATGTTTTGTTATTGTTCAAAGTCACTTCTAATTTTGAAGATTTCTCAATAACATGATTGTTTGTAACAATGTATCCATCTGCAGAAATAATTACACCACTACCAGTACCAATCCTTTCTGTTGGTTCTAAACCTTTAAAAAAGAATTTTTTATCACTATTTATAGTTTTTGAACTAATAGTGTTCTTAACATGAACAACTGCATGGACTGTTTTTTCTGCTGCTTCCGTAAAGTCTAAATTATTGGTGGTGTTAACAGGATTTGAATTACTTGTTGTGAATAGTACAGGACTCTCTTGTTTAAAAGCCAGCATAACATCTTTAGTTTCTATAAAATATTTATAGCCTGTTAGTGTGAATACACCAGCAAATATGGCTACTATGATTAATTTGAAAGTTTGTTTCATGTGTATTGATTTATTAATTAATGTCTGTGATCTCTACTATTAACAAGTAACTTGTAAATATATTTTCATAAATATTGATTTTAACTCGTATTTAACAGAGCAATAAGATTTTTATAAAGCATAGCTTTTAATATATTTGCTTCTTATGAAGATGACTTTTTATAAATATCAAGGTACAGGAAACGACTTTGTAGTTATTGATAACAGAAATGGTTTTTTCCCAAAAGATAACCATTCAATGATTGCAGAAATCTGCAATCGTAAATATGGAATTGGAGCCGATGGATTTTTGTTATTAGAAAATAATAGTAAAGTTGATTTCACTATGGTTTATTATAATGCTGATGGAAAATTGGGATCTATGTGTGGAAATGGAGGGAGATGTATTGTTCATTTTGCAAATTTTTTGAATATTATTAATGAGAATATCGTTTTTGAAGCTATTGATGGTCTGCATGAAGCATCTATTCACAATGAAATAATATCTCTTAAAATGAATGATGTAGCTACTATTAATGTCAATACTAATTCGGTATTTTTAAACACAGGCTCTCCGCATCATATTGAAATGGTAAAAGATTTAAAGAATTATAATGTAGCAGAAAATGGATCTCTTATTAGGAACAAAACCTATGGAAAAGAAGGTTCTAATATTAATTTTGTAGAAAAAATTGGAACAAATCTATTTGCTGTTAGAACTTACGAACGCGGTGTAGAAGCGGAGACACTTTCTTGTGGTACAGGAGTTACTGCAGTTGCTATTGCATTGTCTGAGACCAATAGGATTGATTCCAATAATGTTGAATTGCATACCGAGGGTGGTAATTTGTTAGTGCATTTTAATAAATTAAATGGCACTTATTATGATGTTTATTTAGAAGGACCAGCTAAACAAGTTTTTAAAGGAGAATGGAAATGGTAACTTTAAAAGGAAAGAACATATATTTAAGAGCCCTGGAACCGAAGGATTTAGAGTTTCTCTATGAGTTAGAGAATAATGAGTCAGTCTGGGAAGTTAGTAATACTACGACTCCATATTCAAAGTTTATATTAAAACAATATTTAGAAAATTCGTATAAAGATATATTTGAAGCCAAGCAATTACGTTTGGTAATTTGTGTTTCAGATTCCGATATGCCAATTGGTTGTGTTGATTTATTTGATTTTTTGCCAAAGCACAAAAGAGTAGGAGTAGGTATTATTATTTCATCACAAGAAGATTTGCAAAAAGGATATGCTTCTGAGGCATTAAAAATGACTTGTAATTATGTTTTTACACATTTAAACTTACATCAAGTATATGCCAATATAACTGAAGATAATCAGCCGAGTATTTCTTTATTTGAAAAAGCTAAATTTAAAAAAGCAGGAATAAAATTAGATTGGATTTACTCTTTTGGAAAATTTAAAAACGAATTATTATATCAATTAGTCAATGAGTAATTTAAAAAAAACAATAGTAGCTACATTAATGTTGGGCTTGGTTATTATGGCTGGTTTTGCTTATTTTGTTTATACTAATATTTTTGTTCCAAATACTTCATTTGAAAATAAAAAGGCACATGTCTATATTTCTACAGATGCAAACTTTAATGATGTTTTAGAGGAATTATCACCTTTAATTAAAGATTTGGAATCGTTTAACACAGTTGCTAATAAAAAAGGATATCCATCTAACATCAAGGCTGGACATTTTATTATTAATAAGGGAATGAATAATAATGAAATTGTAAATGCGATTAGGAACGGTAATATTCCTGTTATTGTAAAATTTAACAATCAAGAACGAATAGAAAATTTAGCTGGAAGTCTTGCTAATCAATTAGACGCAGACAGCCTATCTTTTTTAAAAGCAATGCAAAATGAACTATTTCTTAAAAAATATAATTTAACAAAAGAGACCGCGCTTTGTAATTTTATCCCAAACAGTTATGAGGTTTACTGGAATGTTTCTCCTGAAAATTTTAATAATAAAATGTATGAGGAGTCTAACAAGTTTTGGAATGATGATCGAATAGAAAAAGCTAAAAATATTGATTTAACCAAAGCACAAGTCATTAGTCTAGCTGCAATTGTTCAAAAAGAAACAGCAAAAATTGATGAAAGAGCAAAAGTAGCGGGAGTTTATATAAACAGAATTAAAGTAGGAATGCTTTTACAAGCAGATCCTACCGTAATATATTCAAAAAAGTTATTGGATAATGATTTTAATCAACAAATTAAGCGAGTTTTGTATAAGGATTTAAAGCTAGATTCTCCATATAATACCTATAAATATGCAGGAATTCCTCCTGGACCGATTACAATGCCCGATATTTCGTCGATTGATGCAGTGTTAAATTATGAGCATCATAATTATTATTATTTTGTAGCAGATATCACAAATTTTGGATATCATAATTTTGCAAAAAATCTTTCGCAGCATAATAGAAACAAGAAAGAATACGTTCGTTGGATTTCTAAACCTGTCTCTTATACACATCTGACGCTGCCGACGACTCCTTACGTGTAGA
>CAJXVL010000117.1 GCA_913061205.1 uncultured Flavobacteriaceae bacterium
GAGATTCCTCTACGTCTCGTGGGCTCGGAGATGTGTATAAGAGACAGGTATTTATATGCTACTTATATAAAATCGATTCTCATTATTGGCAATGTAACCATATCTGCATTAATTGCTTTTAGTATTATAATTGTTGGATTATTTGATGTAGTTCCAGCCATTACATTCCTTAATCAAAAACATCAATCCTTTCTTTTTGGTATCTTATTAAATTATGCTTTTTTTATATTTTATATGAATTTAATAAGAGAAATTATAAAAGACATCAAAGATATTGATGGTGATAAAAACGGAGATTTAAGTACCCTACCTATTGTATTAGGAAGGAAAAGAGCTTCTTATATTGCTTTTTTAATGACTGTTTTAGCCATGTTTGGAACGGTCAATTATATTTATATCTATTTATATAACTATACAATTGCCGTTGTGTTTTCTTTGGTATTTGTTTTAGCTCCTTTACTCTTTATTAGTATTAAAATATGGGATGCATCCAATAAATATGATTATATCTTTATTTCAAAATTGTTAAAAATTATGATGCTTTTATATATGTGCTCCATACTATTATATACTTTTGTATTAACTGAATTATAACTTAATTCTCATTAAAAAATTGATATGCTTTCTGAAAAATTAAAAAATTACAATATAATTCTTGCTTCAAAATCACCACGAAGACAACGTTTTTTTAAAGAAATGGATATTGATTTTAGTATTCAATTAAAAGAAACTGAAGAAAAATATCCTGATACCTTACATGGGGTTCAGATAACCGATTATTTAGCTGAACTAAAGGCGGCGGCATTTGAAGATTTAGCAGATAATGATTTACTCATCACCAGTGATACTATTGTTTGGCAAGATGGAAAAGCCATAGAAAAACCTAAAGATGCAGTGGATGCTTTTAGAATGTTAAAATTATTTAGTGGTAGCATGCATAGCGTAATTACTTCGGTTACATTTACAGGAAAATATTTTCAAAAAACGATAAATGATACTACGAAAGTTTGGTTTAATGAACTAACAGATGAAGAAATCAATTATTATATAAAGACCTATCAACCCTTTGATAAGGCAGGTAGTTATGGTATTCAAGAATGGTTAGGTCATGTAGGGGTTTGTAAGATTGAAGGATCTTTTTTTAATGTGATGGGATTACCTACTCATTTAGTTTATAAAACGTTATTAAACATTGCCAAAAAATAAATCTTCAACTAGTCTTTATAATATCACAAAATCATTTTAGTTTTTTTATCTTTTAAGTATATTTGATAATTAGCAATAACACCATCTATGAAAAAAAATACTTCAGTAATTTTTGCTTTATTAGTAAATATCTCCCTCTTATTTTCACAACAACCAGATAAACCAAGCTCATCTGAAATATTTCACAATCTTCAAAAATTAAACTTTTTAGGTTCTGCCATGTATATCGCAGCGCACCCAGATGACGAAAACACGCGAATAATTTCTTTTTTATCAAATGATATTAATGCAAGAACCGCTTATTTATCTATGACAAGAGGTGATGGTGGTCAAAATTTAGTCGGGCCAGAAATTAGAGAATTATTAGGTGTTATACGAACTCAAGAACTTATTGCAGCCAGAAAAACGGATGGTGGTCAACAATATTTTACTAGAGCAAATGATTTTGGTTATTCTAAACATCCAGATGAAACCCTTGAAATATGGAATAAAAAAGACGTATTAAGTGATGTAGTTCTAAACATCCGACGTTTTCAACCAGACATTATTATCAATCGTTTTAACCATAGAAATCCAGGAAGTACTCATGGACATCATACCGCTTCTGCGATGCTAAGCTTTGAAGCTTTTGATTTAGTTGGAGATGCAAATAAATATCCTGAATCTGCTAAAAAATATGGTACTTGGCAACCAAAAAGATTGCTTTTTAATACCTCGTGGTGGTTTTATGGTTCTAAAGAAAAATTTAAAAATGCTGATAAGCGTAATTTAATGGAAATAGAAACAGGTAATTACTATTCTAACATGGGATTATCTAATGGTGAAATAGCTGCATTAAGTAGGAGTATGCATAAATCACAAGGATTTGGTAATACGGGCTCCAGAGGAAGCCAAACAGAATATCTAGAATTCCTTAAAGGAGATTTTCCAGTTAATAAAGCTAATTTATTTGATGGTATAAATACCACTTGGTCTCGCATTGAAGGTGGAAAAGAAATTGGGCTTATACTTTATGACTTAGAAAAAAACTTTAATTTTAAGGAACCTTCTTTTATGATTCCAAAATTATTAGAAGCTTATGAACTCATTCTAAATCTTCCACAAGAACATTGGAAAATAATAAAATTGAAAGAAATAAAAAAACTTATTGCAGATTGTTTAGGACTTTATATAGAAGCAGTTGCAGATCAACAAAATGCAGTAAGAAATGGTGAAGTGAAGATTACCATTGAAGCAATTAATAGGTCCAATACAGACATTGAATTAGGATCGATTAATTCAACCTTTATCTCTTTTCCAACGACCTTAAAACCTTATAAACTTGAAAAAAATAAAAAAACAGTTATTGAAAGTGTAGCAGGTACTTTTAATTATAAAAATTATAGTGCACCTTATTGGTTAAACGAAAAAGGTACTATAGGTATGTACCAGGTAAGCGATAAAAATAATATAGGCCTTCCGGAAAAGACAATGAATTTTCCAATTACTTTTCAGTTAACTATCAATGGAAAGAAATTAACTTATAAAAAAAACTTAGTATATAAATATAATGATCCAGTTAAGGGAGAAGTTTATCAACCCTTTGACGTTTTACCAGAAGCAACTGTAAGTATTCAAGAGAAAGTAATCATATTTTCAGATAATAATGCAAAACAAATTCCTGTAACAGTTAGAGCAGGAAAAGATAATTTAAATGGATCTGTTAAACTTGAATCCCCAAATGGTTGGTTAATTTCACCCGAATCACAAATGTTTTCTATTGCTAAAAATGGGGACGACGAAACCTTAATATTTTCAGTCACTCCGCCAAACAATCAAAGTGAAGGTAAACTAATACCCGTTCTAACAGTAGGAAATCAATCGCATCAAAAGGAATTGTTTACAATTGATTATGACTACATTCCATTGCAACAAGTATTATTAAATGCTGAAGCAAAAATAGTTCATATAAGTATAGAAAAAAAAGGCGAAAATATTGGATATATTAAAGGAGCTGGAGATGCAATTCCAGAAAGCTTAGAACAGATTGGATATCAAGTAACTTCAATAAATCCTTCTGAAATAACTTCTGATTATTTAAATCGATTTGATGCTATTGTCGTTGGTATAAGAGCTTTTAATACAGTACCTGCATTAGCTTTTAAACAACCCGAATTAAATAGTTATGTCGAAAATGGTGGCACATTATTACTTCAATACAATACCAGTCACCGACTCGTTACTAAAGAATTTTCTCCTTATCAATTAACGCTTTCTAAAGATCGGGTAACAGACGAATTTTCTGAGGTTACTTTATTGGCTCCTGATCATCAAGTATTAAACTATCCAAATAAAATAACAAGTTCAGATTTTGAGAATTGGGTACAGGAAAGAGGTCTTTATTTTCCAAATAAATGGGGGAAAGAATTTACACCAATTTTAGGAATGAGCGATACAGGTAGTGAGCAAACAAAAGGCTCTTTGTTGGTTGCGCCCTATGGAAAAGGATATTATATTTATACAGGTATAAGTTTCTTTAGAGAATTACCGGCAGGAGTATCTGGAGCTTATCGATTATTTGCTAATTTATTGTCAATTGGTAAGTAATTAAAATTATAAAACTAAGCTTATGAAAGAAGAAAATTTAAAATTTACTTGGAAAAAAAGATATACTTGGGTTCTTGTTATTAACGTAATTTACATCGTCCTCTTTTATTGTTTAATGATTAACTTCTCATAATATGCAAATAATAGATTGGATTGTACTTATTGGAACACTATTATTTATTGTATTATACGGAACTTATAAAACTCGAAACAATAAAAATGTCACTGATTATTTAAAAGGTGGTAACTCCTCAAACTGGTGGACTATTGGTATAAGTGTAATGGCTACTCAAGCAAGTGCTATCACATTTTTATCAACTCCTGGTCAGGCGTATCACGATGGAATGGGATTTGTTCAGTTTTATTTTGGCCTTCCTATTGCAATGGTAATTATTTGCATGGTATTTATACCCTTGTATGATAAGTTAAAAGTTTTCACTGCTTATGAATATTTAGAAAGTAGATTCGATTTAAAAACGAGGAGTTTAACGGCAATTCTATTTTTAATTCAAAGAGGACTCGCTGCAGGTATAACTATATTTGCACCCTCAATTATACTATCTGCAGTGTTGGGATGGGATTTAGTAACTCTAAATGTGATCATCGGGTCATTGGTAATTATATATACGGTAAGTGGGGGAACAAAAGCTGTTAGCATTACTCAAAAGCAACAAATGGCTGTCATTTTTGCTGGAATGTTTATTACTTTTTTAATTATATTAAATTATTTACCCCAAGAAATTTCATTTACAAAAGCTTTAGAATTAGCGGGTGCAAATGGCAAACTTGATATATTAGATTTTTCTTTTAATCTTGATAATCGATATACTTTTTGGAGTGGTATCATTGGAGGAACTTTTTTAGCACTCTCCTATTTTGGAACTGATCAAAGTCAAGTCCAACGATACTTAAGTGGTAAATCGGTAAAAGAAAGTCAAATGGGTTTAATTATGAATGGCCTGTTAAAAATACCGATGCAGTTTTTTATCTTGTTGGTTGGTGTAATGGTATTTGTTTTTTATCAATTTAATGAATCTCCTTTAAATTTTAATCCTACTGCAATCGAAGATGTTAGGAATTCAGAGTTTGCTGCAGAATTTCATCAATTAGAAATTGATAAAAAAGAAATAGAATTAGCGATAAAAGACAAGCAATTATTATATTTTAATATAGAAAATATAATAGATAAAAAAAACATTTCAAATGAAATTACGTATCTAAATTCTCTAGAGAATGGTTTGAGAGAGCAAACAAAAGAATTGATCTTAAAAGCAAATCCAGCTGCTGAAACTAATGATAAGGATTATGTATTTATTCATTTTATTTTAACAAACCTTCCTCGTGGTTTGATAGGTTTATTATTAGCCGTTATTATAAGTGCTGCTATGTCAAGTACTGCTTCAGAACTAAATGCTTTGGCATCTACAACTGCAATAGATTTATACAAACGAAATGTAGGGGTTAGGGATGAACAACATTATGTCAAAGCTTCGAAATGGTTTACCTTATTATGGGGTCTTATAGCAATATCAATTGCTTGTGTTGCACATTTATTTGATAATTTAATACAATTGGTAAATATTATTGGTTCTATTTTTTATGGAAATGTTTTAGGAGTATTCTTATTGGCATTTTTTATTAAATATGTAAAAAGCAATGCTGTTTTCTGGGCGGCAATAATTACACAATTAATTATTATTTATTTATGGTATATTGATTTAATGCCTTATTTATGGTTAAACCTAGTCGGTTGCTCCATTGTAATAATTATTTCAATTATTATCCAACTTATTATTGGCAACAGAAAATAGTAATATAATTTTAACTATTACTCAAATTGGTATGTCTTATTTATAAATAGCTAAAGGTTATTTTTTTTTAACAGAAAGCGCATTTAAAGCATTTTTGTATATCTCTTCATACATTGGAACTATCGCTTTAGTTTCAAATCTTTTGGCAATTAATTTTGCTTTCTTTTTAAATTTAAGCAACATTTCAGGGTCTTGTAGTATTTTTATTGCATTTTCTGACATTTCATCAACATTACCTACATCACTTAAAAATCCACTTTCACCTTGTATATTAACTTCAGGTAAACCTCCTGCGTTACTCGATATCACAGGAACTCCACAAGCCATGGCTTCTAAAGCTACCAGACCAAAACTTTCATGTTCTGACGGAAGAATAAACATATCACTAAAACATAATATTTTATCTACTTCATGGCTATTACCTACAAAAAGTACTTTTTCTGTAATTCCCTTATTCTTGCATAATATTTCTAATGATTTTTTTTCTGGTCCGTCTCCTACAATTACTAATTTTGCAGGCATTTTCTGCTGAATACGATCAAAAATCTCTATGACATCATCAACGCGTTTTACTTTTCTAATATTACTGATGTGAGTAATAATTTTTTCATCTACACAAGCAATTAAATCACGTTCGCAGTCTAAAAATGAGTTATCTAATTTTTTTGTGTCAATAAAATTTGGGACTACATGTATTTTCTTTTTAATATTAAATAAACGAAGCGTATCGTCTTTTAAACTTTGAGAAACCGATGTAACTGCATCACTATTATTGATACTAAAAGTTACAGCAGGTTTGTAAAAAGGATGATTCCCTACCAATGTAATATCAGTACCATGAAGTGTAGTCACCATAGGTATAAAGATGTCCTCTTCTGCTAACATTTGCTTCGCCATATAACCAGCATAAGCATGTGGGATTGCATAATGAACGTGTACTAATTCTATTTCATGCAGTTTCGCCATATTTACCAATTTGCTTGATAAGGCTAGCTCATAGGGTTGATAATGAAAAAGAGGATAACTAGGTACCGTAACCTCGTGATAATGCACATTACTATGCAATAATTGCAAACGAACCGGTTGTTTATAGGTAATAAAATGAATTTCGTGACCTTGTTCAGCCAAAGCAATCCCTAATTCAGTGGCTACAACTCCACTTCCTCCAAATGTTGGATAACAAACAATAGCAATTTTCATATAAATAAAGGGTTTACCGAAATTTTAAATTAATAAATATCAATTTTAAATGTTTTATTTAATACTAAGTCATCACCACTATCACTGTCTCTTATACACATCTGACGCT
>CAJXVL010000118.1 GCA_913061205.1 uncultured Flavobacteriaceae bacterium
ACTCGTATCTTATATTCCCCTACACGAATAAGTTCAAATTCCAAAAATTCTCTTAATATTTCCATATTGATATTTTAAAGCTTCACTTTTTATATGAGGATTTTACGTTTTTGAGTACAAGAATTTTCCATTAGTCAAATCAAGCTAGCAAAAAAGGAAAGCCTTTTATTTAATTACTAAAGTAGCCTTTTTTTTATAAGTTGTTAACAGCTTGCCTTTTTTATTCATTTAAATCTTAGCAGGACTTCGAAAAGAAACTATTACCTCCAGAAAATCCTAAATTATCTCTGTTTTATTTATGTTGTTAGTTTTCTTTCAAACTCAACGACAATGGACTCTAGAAAAAATTAAGACTGATTTTTATCTCATTTTTTTTTTAAGTAATTTTTTTCACACTTTAATTGGAAATTATTGGCATCATTATTTTTTGATTTATAATAGCTATTTGTTCAAGTTTTTAAAAGGTTTTGTATTGTGACTGAACTGAAAAACTGCCTACACATAAATAAATAATTACAAATGAAATATTAATAGTGTTTAAAATAATTTTATCAATTTGCATCAAAAATCAAATAAGAAATAAACAACAAAAAATAAATAGTCAGATAGAACAGGTAGAAGTTTCTAAACTTTTTATATTCGAGATTTTCAGGATAGATATTTCCAAAAAGTCCTTTAATTTCTTTCCAAAAAAGAGGTTTAATATTAATTAACCAACTATCGGTTTGATATACGATTTTGCGGAATTTACTTCTATAAAAACTTAATGGTAATCCCCAAGTCACAAAAAGTATAAACCAAATATTTTTAGTTATAAAATCCATAATTATTTATTTTTTTGGAAACCATGGAAAAAAAGAGTTTGTTTTTTCAATATAATCTCTGTATTGAGGTTTTGACTCTTTTAAAGTTTTTTCAAGTAAGCTCACACCTGATATTTTAAGAATCAAAAATGTCATTACAATAGAACCTATTATTTGCCAGTAACTTCCGGCTGCAATACTAAAAATCGCATATGCCCACCAAACTGCAGAGTCTCCAAAATAATTTGGATGCCTAGTGTATTTCCAAAATCCAGTATTTAAGACCTTTCCTTTATTTTTAAAATTACTTTTAAAACGCGTCAATTGAAAATCGCCAACAGCTTCAAAGGTAAATCCAATAAGCCATATTAAAATCCCTATATAATCCAGTATATTTAGTGTTCCAGTGCTTTTACTTGAATTAATACCTAAAAGGGGTAAGGAAACAATCATAATTAATGCTCCCTGTAATAAAAAAGTTTGGAAAAAACTAAACCACCAATAACGTTTGGGTCCATAATTTCTTCGGAACTCCTGATATCTGAAATCCTCTTTTTTACCAATATTTCTATATGCAAGATAAAATGCAAGCCTAAGTCCCCAGATACTAACTAAAGTTAGAATCAATATTTTTCTATTGTTTAGTTCTCCTGACATAAATACATAAAACGCATTAACAACCACAAACCCAAAACCCCAAAAAATATCTACGATACTTACATTTTTTATAAAAACACTACATATCCATAATAGAGTTACAAAAGTTAAAATGATTATAGATGCTTGAGTAAATAGAGTTATCATTAATTGTAGAGAACGTGTTTGTATAACCCTCATTTACGGGTTAACATACATTAATTTTCGTTTTAGTATTGACACCCGTAATTCCGAATGGATTCTAATGTATTAGAATCCCTCGTATTTACGGTTATACATTGTTTTATGCCATATTAATCAATCAATTCAATTTCACCAGGCCTCCAGGATTTATCATACCAAGGCTCTGTCGGACTGTAAAGCCTCAATACTACAAACCATCCTTTACCTGGAACTGTTTGTGTCCAGTTGGCTTCCATGCCCTCGGGTGCATCAGGGCCATAATACAGATCCACAGAACCATCCTCGTTAACAATCATGTTAGTATCTCGCTGGCTTTGTTTGCTTGGATAGGGTTGGTTTGTTTGAAGCATAGACCGTGTTTGAGGGTCGTAAACACACATGGACCAAAACTTAAGTGCTGGCGCATCCCCAGGGATGTTGACCTTGTAATTTTTAGATCCATCTAAAAAGTTTCCATTAGAATCCAGATAGCCCCAGGCGTATTGCGATCCTTTTCCAACAAGCTCAATAGCCATCATTGGTGTATTAACTGTGGCAAAATAGTAAAACATGGTACGGGCATCTAGATTACGACCGCCCAAACCTTCATCTTTCAGAAATTGATAATTATTTCCGGGATAACCGCGTTTCCAATAGCTGCCATCGTATAAAAATTCTTCACTATTTCGTTCATACCAGAGGGTTGCGCGTGCTGTGGCATTAGCTACAGCTACAGCGTCAGTGAGTATAATTTTCATACGTTGATCAGGGTTGAAAGGTTTGTCTTTCTGAATTCCAATTGAAGCAAATTGCCCTCTAATTTCCGGACTAAATAATTCAATGGGTTCGCGCTGTACAATATGATTCAGTTCTTCATAAAATTGGAAATTATTGGCATGTATGGTATTAAATGTTTTACCAGAGCCATTTATAAATTCCATGGAAGGGGGCGCGTCGGCTTTAGAAAGCGGGTATATTTTAAGCCCTTCTTTCCACATTTTTGTGGCAGTGTCTGACTTTCCATCAACAAGAAATCCACGAAGAGCAACCCAATTGACATAACTCGGTGATTTGGTAACAAAATAGGTTTCACCATTTATCACTTGTTCTTTTCCACCAATTGGTCCCTCGAGTTCCCCATTATAGTCTGGAGGGAGGATTAAATATTTACCACCTTGACCTCTGTCTGGTCCTGGAGCCCCCATATCAATAACAAAGCGGAAGTAAGCATCATTAACCGTTCCGGGTCCAGCCCCCTTAGGAATCTCTATGACTGTTGGTCCATCTTTTTTTAGGTTAAGAAAAGGAACTGCATAGACGGTGCTTGTATTACCAGTCAAAAAGAGAGGATTACTATCCATAAGTTGGTCGAAAACAACTACTTGATTTGAGTTTTCAGCACCTAGCGAAGCCAGGCCCCTACGAAGGCCTTCTATTGATGTGGCTGGAATACCATTGAGAAAAGTTTCAACACCACGTAAAAAATCCAAATTGTCATAAACTAATTTGGCTGTTTCTTTAGTAGGGATACCATCAAAGAAATTTAATGTACCAATCCTCGTTTCAACTTTGTCTGGAGTTAGAATAAAATCTGGAATTTCAGTATTGTACTTTGAGCGAATTTCATCAATAGAATTACTATCGGTACTGATATCTTGGTTATCAGTTTTGCAGCTCCATAGAAAAACTCCAATGAAGAGTATAGAAAATAAAAGTTTTGATCTCATAATATTATGTTTTAAAGGTATTGATTTCTTCTTAATATGGCATACAACGCTTTGTATATGATCTTGTTAAGTGTTTCATTTACGAAATTAGTAAATAAAAACCGAATAAAAAACTTGAGTATAATGGTAAGTAGGCGAGGACTAGCAATAAATTATATGCGGAGTTGACAATAGCTTTTTATTTTTTCTTAATAACTAACTTCCAATTTTATAATTAAATTCCTCTTCAAATTCAAGCAGAAAAACTAAGTTATTAAAAACTATATCCAGCACCTATATAAATAGTCTGAGGAAAACCAACTCCTGCACGAAACATAAAACCATTTGCTTTTTGATATTTTAAAGCTTCACTTTTTATATGAGGATTTTACGTTTTTGATTAAAAGAATTTTCCATTAGTCAAATCAAGCTAGCAAAAAAGAAAAGCCTTTTATTTAATTACTAAAGTAGCCTTTTTTTTATAGCTTGTTACCTGCTGGCTTTTCCTCGGCTTGTTTTACTTTAAGCTTTTTATTCCTGCTATCAAGAAAGGTATTTTTGGTAAACTGTTCATTATTTTAATATCATCCAAAAACTTACTTTCGTTACCCAAGAATGCTAAAATCCTTTCTGGTGAAAGTTTTTTGAACATTATAGAGAATATTTCCTTACCTGACATTTTTTCGGAAATCATTACCTCCAATACTGTTCGGTCATACCATTCAAACATTTTATCTCTAAAGGTTCTCTTTGGATTTGGTAATTTACCTTTTAATAGATTGCTAATTATTTTTTCAGAATTCTTTTGAACAAACTGAAAGGTATATCCGCTACTTGCTTTAGTAAAACCTCCAGCCGTTCCAATATTGATTATTCGTTCTTCAGAATTCGGATTTCTCGAAAATTTAGTTAATGACATTGGTATTATTCCGAACTCCTTATGTGTTATTTCATATTGTTCAATTTTTAGATAGTCTCTTATGTAACTTTCCAATTCCGCCTTATACTTTTCTTTATTCAGGACTTTTTCGCTAAATAGAGTATATTCTATAAGTGCCTCGTTTGAATTAGTTGGCAAAACATACATAAAGGTATCACCGTTTTCTTGATTTAGTCTAAAATCCATCAAAGTGCCTATTTTACTATTAAAAGTTGGCTTTTTAGTCTTAATTACCCATCCCTCAAAATGCTGTAAAAGTGAATTTTCCGCATTAATTGTTGGATTAAATAGATTTGTAGAATTAAAAACATATTCTGCTGAATATTTAGTGTTTTCAGTTTCTACGATTGCAACATTATTTTCTGTGCGAATCTTCTTTATATTTTCAAACTTGAACGTTACATTTTTAAACTTTTTGGCAAATGATAAAATGTGGTTATAGAAATCTATCCCCTTTATCATTTTATAGCTATAATGTTCTAAGTCGAACCTTTGGGTAAAGTCAGAAGTTAGAAACTCTAGAGTTTTCCATTCGTGAGTGACTATGGAATTAAAAAGACCTTTTTCACTCTCCCAATAACACCAAGTTCGGTCGTTTGCAGATTTTTCAGTTTTGTCAATTATTAAAATGCTTTTGTTATTTAGAATTGGGTCTTTTAAGAGTCGGTATAATAGACTTAAGCCTGAACATCCTGAACCTGCAATTATGTAATCATATTTCATTTCTTCTTGTTGATGCATTTTTTTGAGCTTGCAGGTAACGGTTAGTATATGAAACGTATGGCAGTAGATTGGCACTTTTGTTTCGGATTATGTACTTAGCCAAATATAAATATTTTTCTTTTATTTTTTCAGTTTTAAATGTCAAATTTTATATTTGGCAGACTTTATAAATACAAATAGGCGTTCGGATTATCACCAAGCTCCCTATGTTTTATATACTTCGTTGGCATTTCATTATTCTTTTTCCAATGTTTTCATTAATTCAAAACAAAGTTTATCAATATTTCCCATATTCGGATTGAATGCTGATGCATTTGAATGATTATTTCATATTTATTATAAACAATTGGTCTTTACTGTTTATAATTCGGATCGTGATTATTCACTATTTCTTTTGAAATAGCATGCAAATCTGCATTAAAGGCATGACAGATTCAGTCAATTCAGCAATTTCTAACTCTTAAGTAGTTTTATTTATATTTCTTAACCCAGATCAATGTTTGATGTTTATCATTAAGCTACATTCAAGCCTCAAATTTATTAACTATTTTTCAAAAACGATGATTAAAAAAAGTTATTTTAAGTACAGTATTATTTTTATGTTTCTAATAATTTCATGTTCGCCCGATAGTGACAATGATATTACCCAACCAGAAAACGTAAGCCCGGCCCAATACAATTCTGATGTTGTTGTGAGTTGGTTTAATTTAATTAAAGTATTGACTACTGAAACAGCAGGCTATACACCTCCTGTAGCAGCAAGGGCATTTGGTTATACTGGTATTGCTTTATATGAGTCTATCCAAGTTGGTTCGACTGATAAATTGTCCTTAACAAGTAGAATAAATGATTTAAATTTAGAAACGACTATAGAGGAAGGTTTAGAATATCATTGGCCAACAGTTGCAAATACTACAATGGCGATTATGACCAAATTCTTTTACTCTAATGCCTCAATTGTTAATTATTCTAAGATTCTTGAGTTAGAAACGGAATTTAACAATCAGTATTCAAATGTTATAGCTGAAGATATAATTAATCGATCAATTACTTTTGCAAATGATTTAACTGAACAAATTATACTATGGTCTACAACTGATGGTGGTTATGCTGCTCAGTTTAATAATTTTCCGACAGAATACGAGCCATTACCGGGTGTTGAATTTTGGAAACCTACTGCACTAGGCCAACGAGCTTTACAACCTTATTGGGGAAATAATAGACCATTTATTTCATTAAATGTTGAAAACTCTATTCTTGTTGACCCACCAGTTTATAGTACTGATGTTAATTCTATTTATTATCAAAGAGCTCTTGAAGTTTACGAAGTAGTAAATAATGTAACACCTGAACAAACAGTAATAGCTGAATTTTGGTCAGATGACCCACAAACCTCTGCCACACCTCCTGGTCATTCAATATCAATTCTAAACCAGTTAATTAATGATAATGATTTTGATTTATTAGCTTCGTCTGAAGCATTTGCAAAATTAGCTATTGGGATTAATGATTCTTTTATTTCTTGCTGGAAAGTAAAATATACAACCAATTACCCAAGACCAGTTACAGTAATCAAAAATCAAATTGACGCTTCCTGGGAAACAATTTTAGAAACTCCACCGTTCCCAGAATATACTTCAGGTCATTCAGTACAATCTGGGGCATTAGCAAGTATTTTAACTTCATTATTCGGAGATAATTATGCATTTATTGATCGTACACACGAAAATAGAGTAGATATTGATGGCACACCAAGAGAATATTCATCTTTTTATGATATGGCAGAGGAAGCTGCTGAATCAAGATTATACGGAGGTATACATTTTAGAGAAGGAATTGATCTAGGTTTAGAACAAGGACTGTCTCTTATACACATCTCCGAGCCCACGAGACGTAGAGGAATCTCGT
>CAJXVL010000119.1 GCA_913061205.1 uncultured Flavobacteriaceae bacterium
TTTTTAGAAACGCTCTAAAAAGAAAATATGGTGATGATGATAATTTTGATATTATCATCAATCCAGATAAAGGAGATTTAGAAATTTGGAGAAATCGTGTGGTAGTTGCTGATGGTGAAGTAGAAGAGCCAAATCAAGAGGTTTCATTAAGCGATGCTCAAAAAATTGAAGCTGATTACGAAATTGGGGAAGATGTTGCCGAAGAAGTAAAACTGATAGACTTGGGACGTCGTTCAATTTTAGCATTACGTCAAAATTTAATATCCAAAATTCACGAACACGACAACACGAATATATTTAAGTATTTTAAAGATTTAGAAGGGGAAATTTATACAGCAGAAGTTCATCATATTCGTCATCGTGCTATCATTTTATTAGATGACGATGGTAATGAATTAATTTTACCCAAAGAAAAACAGATACCTTCAGATTTTTTCAGAAAAGGAGATAATGTTAGAGGAATTATAGAAAGCGTTGATCTTAAAGGTAATAAGCCTTCTATAGTAATGTCTCGAGCACATCCAAAATTTTTAGAGAAATTATTTGAACAAGAAATTCCTGAAGTATTTGACGGATTAATTAGTGTTAAAAAAGTAGTTCGTATTCCTGGAGAAAAAGCAAAAGTAGCCGTAGATTCCTATGATGATCGTATAGACCCAGTTGGAGCTTGCGTTGGAATGAAAGGATCTCGTATTCATGGTATTGTTCGTGAATTAGGAAATGAAAATATCGATGTAATTAATTACACGACAAATACTCAATTATTTATAACTCGTGCTTTAAGTCCAGCAAAAGTTACTTCTATAAAGTTAGATGAAGAAAAGAAAAGAGCAGAAGTAATATTAAAACCAGAAGAAGTTTCTAAAGCAATTGGACGTGGAGGACATAATATTCGTTTAGCAGGTTATTTAACAGGTTATGAAATTGATGTATTGCGAGAAGGAGCTGAAGAAGATGTAGAATTATCAGAATTTAAAGATGAAATAGAAGATTGGATCATCAAAGAATTTGAAAAAATTGGATTGGATACTGCTAAAAGTGTATTGGAAAATAATCTTGCAGAATTGGTAAAAAGAACTGATTTAGAAGAAGAAACCATTCAAGAGGTTTTAAATATATTAAAAGAAGAATTTGAAGATTAAGTAGTAATTTTGAATATATATTTTTAAATTTAAACTGATAAACAGGAGAAAGCGTCTATATGTCTGAAGTAAAAACAATGAGACTTAATAAAGTACTACGTGAATTCAATATTTCATTGGATCGCGCAGTAGAATTTTTAAGCTCTAAAGGTTACGAAGTGGAGTCTCGACCTACCACGAAAATTTCTAATAAAGAATACCAAGTGATGTTTGAAGAGTTTCAGACAGACAAAAGTAAAAAGGTAGCTTCTAAAGAAGTTGGTGAAGAGAAAAGAAAAGAGAAAGAGGATATTCGTTTGGCTTCTGAGCGCGAGCTTGAAGAAAGGAAGCAAAGAATTGAAGCTTCTAGAAAAGTTATAAAAGCTGAGGTTAAGCTTGAAGGACCTAAAACTCTTGGGAAAATTGATCTCAATACTAAAAAACCTATAGCGGACAAGAAAGAGACTATTAAAAAAGAAGTCTCTGCTCCTGTAAAAGAAGAAAAAGTTGTTGAGCTTAAAACCACTAAAGAAGCGCCAAAAGTAATTTCTAAAGAAGCAATAAAAATTGTTAAAAAAGAAGTTGCTAAAGAAGTGCCTAAAATTGTTAAGAAAGAAGCCTCTGCTCCTGTAAAAAAAGAAAATCCAGTGGTTAAAAAGGAAGAAAAATCTCCTCAAATTCTTCCTATTAAAAAAGAAACCCCAGCTGTTAAAACTGTTGTTACTAGTAAAGATCCAGATGTAATAAAAGATCCAGAAAAAGTAGTTACTCAATACAAAAGATTAGATGGTCCTAGAATTATTGGAGAAAAAATAGATTTATCTCAATTTAAAAAGCCAGAAAAGAAAAAGAAAGTTGCTGCAGATGCTGATAAAGAGAAAAAAAGTAAACGTAGAAGAATAAGCAAAAGTCCTCCAAAAGGAGCTCGAGTTGGAAATCAACAAGGCAATAGAGGAGGAGTTCGTAAAAAAGTTACACACACTCCAAAAGAAGAGCCTAGTGAAGCTGATGTACAAAAACAAGTACGAGAGACTTTGGAGAAACTCCAAGGTAAATCTTCAAAAGGAAAAGGAGCAAAGTACAGAAGGGATAAGAGAGATGTGCATCGTCAAAAAACAGAAGATGATCAAGCAATTCAAGAAGCAGAAAGTAAATTACTTAAAGTAACAGAATTTGTTACTGTAAGTGAAGTTGCAACGATGATGGATGTGCCGGTTACGCAAATTATTTCTACTTGCATGTCATTAGGAATGATGGTGACCATGAATCAACGTTTGGATGCAGAGACCTTAACTATTGTAGCAGATGAATTTGATTATGAGGTTGAGTTTATAACATCAGATATTGAAGAGGCGGTTCAGGTTGAAGAAGATTCTCCAGAAGATTTAATACACCGCGCTCCTATTGTTACAGTAATGGGTCACGTAGATCACGGTAAAACATCATTATTAGATTACATACGTAAAGAAAACGTAATTGCAGGAGAGTCTGGAGGAATTACACAGCATATAGGTGCTTACAGTGTAACTTTGGATGATGGACAGCAAATTACATTTTTAGATACACCTGGTCACGAAGCGTTTACGGCAATGCGTTCCCGAGGTACACAGGTAACTGATTTAGTGATTATCGTTATTGCAGCAGATGATGCGATTATGCCTCAAACCAAAGAAGCTATAAGTCATGCTCAAGCAGCAGGAGTCCCTATAATATTTGCAATAAATAAAATAGACAGATCAGTTTCTAATCCTGAAAAAATTAAGGAAGGTCTTGCTCAAATGAACCTATTAGTAGAAGATTGGGGTGGTAAAATACAATCGCAAGATATTTCTGCTAAAACAGGTGTAGGTATAAATGAATTATTAGAAAAAGTATTACTAGAAGCTGAATTACTTGAACTTACTGCAAATCCTAATAAATTTGCAAATGGTACTGTAGTCGAAGCGTTATTAGATAAAGGTAGGGGTTATATTTCAACGATATTAGTTCAAGGAGGAACTTTGAAAATAGGAGATTATATGCTAGCTGGACAATGCAGTGGTAAAGTAAAAGCAATGCATGATGAACGTGGGCATAAAATATATGAAGCTGGTCCTGCAACACCAATATCAATATTAGGATTGGATGGAGCTCCACAGGCTGGAGATAAATTTAACGTTTTTGAAGATGAACGTGAAGCAAAAGCAATTGCATCGAAACGAACGCAATTACAACGTGAACAATCTGTAAGGACTCAACGTCATATTACTTTAGATGAAATTGGTCGAAGAATTGCACTTGGAGACTTTAAAGAATTAAATATAATTCTTAAAGGTGATGTTGATGGATCTGTTGAAGCATTAACAGACTCTTTCTTGAAATTATCAACAGATGAAATACAAGTAAATATTATACATAAAGCAGTTGGAGCCATAACAGAGAGTGATGTGTTATTAGCTTCTGCTTCTGATGCTATTATTATTGGATTTAACGTGCGACCTATGGGGAATGCACGTCAGATTGCTGATAAAGAAGAAATTGATATCAGAATGTATTCTGTTATTTATGCTGCGATTAACGATCTTAAAGATGCTATGGAAGGTATGTTGTCTCCAGAAATGAAAGAAGAAATTACTGGTACTGCTGAAATTAGAGAGACATTTAAAATATCTAAAGTGGGAACTATTGCAGGTTCTATGGTTCTAAGTGGAAAAATTTATAAAGATGCTGAAATTCGATTAATTCGTGAAGGAGTGGTCATTTATACAGGAGTACTATCTTCATTAAAACGATTTAAAGATGATGCTAAAGAAGTAGCAAAAGGTTATGATTGTGGTATGCAGGTTAAAAACTACAACGATATTAAAGAAAACGATATTATTGAATGCTTTAGAGAGGTAGCGGTTAAGAAGAAACTTAAATAGTATTCTTTTAAAAACAATAAAATAAAACGGTTTTTAAAGCCGTTTTATTTTATTTGATATTCAATGTAGTGCCTGCAGCTTTTATTTTCTGTCAGGTTTTAATATAAAAGCAGATGGGAATTTGTCTTCAATTTCTAGCCTTGTCCGATCTGCTTCAAAACGAGAACTAAAACTTCCAACCCATACCTTATAATTAGGAGTTTCATACTCTATAGATGCAGGCCAAGAATCAAAATGGTTTCGGTATTCTCTAATAATTTTATTTGCTTCGTTTAATTCACCATAATACAATTGAATAGTATATCCAACCGCAAGTTTGTTTTCAACTTCAAGACTTTTTTTTAATGCTAATATTTCAAGGATTTTTTCGTCTTCGTTAATAGTAATCGTTGCATTTTGTCCAATTAATAAATTAGAAAAAATAATAAAACTAATGGACATTAAATAAGGTTTAATTTTCATAAAAATAATATTAATGCAAAGGTATATTTTATTAACTCAATTGAAAGTAAATTTATTATTTAGAATAATTATAAATTAAGCATTAACGCTTTGGTACTATTTCTCAAATTGACATTAATATCTTATTTTTGCAGTGTAATTTAACTCAGTCAAGCACAGTAATTACTAGTGCTTTGAAAATGAACAAAATACAGATTTTTACAATAGAAAAAAATTAATCAACAGTATGAAAAAGGTGAATTACCATAATTTATCATCACAAGTATCAATCATTTTGCTTGTATTAACGCTAACAATTTCAAATGTCACTTTAGGACAAGGAAATACTGATGCTGTTGCTGGAGAATCTTTGTTTAAATCAAATTGTGCTGCTTGTCATAAATTAGATAAAAGAGGCGTTGGTCCAGCATTGAGAAATGTCGATGAAAAATACGACAGAGAATGGCTTTACAAATGGATAAAAAATAGTCAAGGCTTAATTAAATCTGGAGATTCCAAAGCTGTCGCAATATTTAAAGAATATAATAATTCTGTAATGACTAGTTTTCCAGGATTATCAAATGAAGACATAGATAATATAATAGCATACACTAGCTTGCCAAAACCTGAGCCAAAAGTAACTGCAGCTCCTGTTGCTGTTTCTAATGGAGATGATGGTACAAATCAAAATATGGTTTTAGTAGGTTTTGTTTTAGTCTTTTTATTATTAGTAGTAATGTTTTCTTTAGTAACAAGGTCATTAACAAAATTATCTCAAACCAATGGTGAAGAAGTAGAACTAGAAGAGTCTCGTATGCCATTATGGAAAGCTTTTGCTCAGAATCAATTTTTAATGTTGGTTTCTGCAATAATGTTATTATTGGTATCTGCTTATTTTATGTATGGATTCTTTATGCAAGTAGGTATTGATCAAGGTTATGCTCCAGTTCAACCTATCCATTATTCTCATAAAATACATGCTGGTGCAAATAAAATAGATTGTAATTACTGTCATTCTTCAGCTAGAAAAAGTAAGCATTCTGGGATTCCTTCTTTGAATGTTTGTATGAATTGTCACAAAAATATTTCGGAATACAATGGTGAAGAAGATCTAGTTAATGGGTATACTAAAGAATTTTATGACAAAGAAATTGCTAAACTATATGATGCTGTTGGATGGGATGATGCCATGCAAAGTTATACAGGTGAAGAAAAACCAGTTAAATGGGTCCGCATACACAACCTGCCAGATTTTGTTTACTTTAATCACTCACAGCACGTAACAGTTGCAGGTATAGATTGTCAAAAATGTCATGGTCCTGTTGAGGAAATGGAGATAATGTATCAATATTCATCTCTCACAATGGGATGGTGTATAGACTGTCATAGAGAAACTAATGTTGATTTGGAAAATAATGAATATTATGAAAAAATACACGAAGAACTATCTAAAAAATACAATGTAGATAAATTGACCATAGCTGAATTAGGAGGATTAGAATGTGGTAAATGCCACTATTAAAATAATTAAACGATGGAATCAATATATATTTCTTCATTAAATTAATTACAAAAATGTCATCAAATAAGAAATACTGGAAAAGTGTTGAAGAACTAAACGAAAACAGCTCTATTGTTGAGTTGCTTAAGCAAAATGAATTTGTCACTCCAATACCGACCGATGAGTTTTTAGGAGACAAAAAGACGCTTGAATCTTCTTCAACATCTCGAAGAGATTTTCTGAAATATGTTGGTTTTACGACTGCTGCCGCTTCTTTAGCTGCTTGTGAAGGACCGGTTATTAAGTCGATTCCTTATGTGGTTGCTCCAGATGAAATTATTCCAGGGGTTCCTAATTTTTACGCTACTTCTATTGCAGATGGTTTCGATTTTGCTAATATTTTAATCAAAACAAGAGAAGGAAGACCTATATTAGTAGAACGCAATCATTTATCAAAACATTCAGGAGCTGTAAACGCTAGAGTGCATGCATCAGTGCTTTCTATGTATGATAAAAATCGATTGGAAGGCCCAAAAATAATGGGTAAAGAGGCTTCCTGGATTGATTTTGATAAAAACGTTTCCAGTAGAATTGAGGAATTAAAAGATGAAAAAGTTATCTTATTAACTCAATCTTTTGCAAGCCCAACTACTTCTGAATTAATTACGAAATTCCAGAAAAAACATCCAAATATTAAACATGTAATTTACGACAGTGTATCTTCTTCAGAGGCTTTAGATGCTTTTGAAGATAAATACGGTATGCGTGCTTTACCTGATTACGATTTTTCAAAAGCAGAAGTTATAGTTTCTGTAGGTGCAGACTTTATTGGAGATTGGCAAGGTGGTG
>CAJXVL010000120.1 GCA_913061205.1 uncultured Flavobacteriaceae bacterium
GCCTTATTTGGTTTTATTATGGCATATTATTGGAAAAAAAATAGTTTTGACTCACATCGTTGGAATTAAATTAATAGAATACTAACAAGAAAAAGCATTTTAAAACTTGAATACCAACACTATTTTATATCAATTTAAGCAAGCATCTATCGTTTTAAAAATCATAGTTATCAATACATTGATTTTTTTGGCGGTTTATTTAGGGTCTTTCTTTTTTAAATTATCTCCATCTTCTTTTGTTTCTTGGTTTGTACTTCCAACTTCATTTGTTAATATTATTTTACAGCCTTGGTCTATTATTACCTATGCATTTTTACATGCTGGTTTTTGGCATTTGTTTTGGAATATGTATTTGTTGTATTGGTTTGGTAATTATGTATTGAATTTATTTACGGCTAAACGTTTTTTAACAATCTACTTGCTTGGAGCTATATGTGGAGGTTTATTGTATGTTCTTTCTTATAATTTATTTCCGGTATTTAACAATATCAATAGTAACTTAATGGGTGCCTCTGCTGCTGTTCTTGCTATTGTAATATTTATCGCCACCTATACTCCAAATACGATAGTTCGTGTTTTTATGTTTAAAGTGAAGTTGTGGCAAATTGGTCTTGCAATGGTTTTATTAGATTTATTTCAATTACCTTCTTCTGGTAACGCTGGCGGATTAATTGCTCATATGGGTGGGGCTTTATTTGGATATGTATATGCTAAACAATTAACAAAAGGGAATGATATAGGAATTTGGTTTGAAAGCTTAATAGATTCTGTGATTAATTTATTTAAACCAAGACATAAAAAGCCCTTCAAAAAAGTACATCGAACTAAACAAACTACTGGTAAACAAGCTAAAAAGAAGCCGTCTAATGGACATCAAGCAAAGATTGATAGTGTCTTGGATAAAATAGGAAAAAGTGGATACGATAGTTTAACAAAGGCTGAAAAAGATTTTCTTTTTAAGGCAGGAAAAAATGATTGATGAGCAAAAAATTGGGGCTATTAAATAGAGTTATATATTGGATAAATATTAGTGCTGCTTTGTTCCTTTTTGTTTCTTTTATCGCTCCATATCTTCCACCAAAAAAGTTTCCAAACCTATCTTTATTAAGCCTTGCTGTTTCTCCATTAATAGTCATAAATATTATTTTTATTGGGTATTGGTCATTTAAGCTGAAGAAATTCTTTTTACTTTCTTTGCCCATAATTATTATTGCCTATTTCCATTTTGGCTCTTTTTTTAAATTCTCCTCAAATGATAATCCGATAGAAATGACAAATGCATTAAATATACTTTCTTTTAATGTTCGTTTATTTAATTTTTACGAGAGTAAGGATGCGCAAAATAATATTCAAGAAATTTTCTCCTCTTTTCTAGAAAAAGAAAATCCCGATGTGCTTTTTCTGCAAGAATATAATAAAGAAATGAAAATAGATTTTCCTGAGTTTCCTTACAATTATATTCATTTTAGAGGAAAAAATATATTAGGTCATGCTATTTTTTCTAAATATCCACTCATCAACACCTATTCTTTTGATTTTGAGGATTCCTATAACAATGCGTTAAGTGCAGATCTCGTGAAAGATACTGATACCCTTCGAGTTTATAATTTACACTTGCAATCTCTTAGTATAAAACCGAGTGTGAGTTATTTACAAGAAGTAAATAATGAAGTATTACGCAAAAGAATTTCAACACTTTTTATAAAACAACAAGAACAAGTTGAATCAATTTTAGAACATAAAAATAATTCAAGATATCCGGTAATTATTTCTGGCGATTTTAATAATACTCCTTTCTCTTATATATATCGTAAAGTGTCTGAATCTATGAATGATGCTTTCGTTGAAGCTGGAGATGGTATTGGAACTACCTACCTTTTTGAGTATTATCCCATGCGTATTGATTATATTTTAGCTTCAAATGAATTGCAGATTTTAAGTTTTAGCACCATTAAAAAAACTTTTTCCGATCACTATCCAATAGCTGCAACTATTGCTTGGGATTAAATTTTTTAAAATCGATTTTCTGATTTTCTAAATAAATAACTGCATTTGGGCCCTCATTAAATAATAAGTCTAATATGGAAAGGTTCGGTAAAAACTCATGTTGCTTAGTTAATACTTGAAAATAAGAGTCCAATTTAAAATCAATTTTTAGTTTAGGATTTACAAGATATCTTAAATCTTGTTGACTTGGGTTTTTAAAATATTCTGCTGTAAAAGTATATTTAATCCTTAAATCCAATAGCTCAAAAATTAAGTCAAGTACTTCTAAATTGAAATGAAATAATGAATCTGTAGGTTTAAAAAAAATTGGTTTAAGCTCATCTTCATAAAATTCAAAATATGGAGAAGTTCTATAAGCAGATTCTAATGATTTCCAATGCTGTAATTGCCAAGGAAAACTATTCTCTATAATAGTACCCTTGGTTTTATTTTTCTTACCGTCTTTTCTATGTTTTATTGGAATATTAAGTAAAAGGATTCCGTTGCTATGAGCGATATATGTTCTACTTCGATAGCTTTGTTTTTGGTAATTGTCGTCCATTTCAAAAACCACTTCTTTGGATTGAACCATCGCAGCCATTTGAACAATTGAAGGGAAATACGTCGGATGTATTAAGATAGATTCCATGTTATCTGTGATGCTAATGATCTGTATTAAGAAAAGAATCTTTTTTTATACAGATTATCGCATCTATTTTTATAAAGTATTAAGCTTTCTTTTTACGTTTCCTAATGAAATTGAAAATATACCAAGCCCCTAATAATATAATAAAGTATTTAAAATAAGAAATAGGTTTTCCTTCTCCACTAACTGTCGTAAACATGCGATCCCAGCGAATTTTATTCATAATACCTTTAGCATTTGTATCCCAACTCATCCATATGAAAACAGGCTTGCCAACTACATGATTAAAAGGGACTAAGCCCCACATTCTTGCATCTTGTGAATTATCACGATTATCACCCATCATCCAATAATAATCTTGCAAGAAGGTATATTCTGTTATTTGTCCGTTATTTAGCATAACTTGAGTACCAGAAAGGGATATTTTATTGTTTATACCAACTTCACTTCCTTCGTAAACTTCAATGATTCTTTTATATAAAGAAATGTTTTCCACTGAGATATTTATAGTTGTTCCAGCTTGAGGAATAGTAATAGGACCAAAATATTTTGTATTCCAATTGAACCTTGGATCTTGAGGATATACAGATTGATTCCAAACACCTTCTTCTTCAGTTAGTTTTTCAACTTCAATAACATTTGGATTGTTTTTTACCTTCTCATAAGCTTCATCTGTCATTTGGGCAATGTGTGTGATGATTTTATTTTCTCTATCAATATCTGAAATATAAATATCTGAAATATTAAAATGACTAGAAACAAAAGCAGAAGGTTGATTGGTGTACCTTCCTTTATTATCTGTTTTAACAAAAGAATTTCTAGAAATTATTTTATAGCGAAATTGCAGTTTTGCTCTATCTGGTAATACATTTTGCTCACCATTAATATATACATATCCATCTTTAATCTGTAACTCATCACCAGGAACTCCCACACAACGTTTTACGTAATTAGATTTTTTATCTAAAGGTTTTACTTTGAATCCTTTGCCAGGTCTATTTATATCTATTAAAGTATCTGTAGGCCAACTAAAAACTACAATGTCATTTCTTTTTATTTTCTGAAATCCTGGAAGTCTAAAATAGGGCAATTGAGGTTGGTCTAAATATGATTTTGTTCCAATAACAGGAATTGAATCATGTACCATCGGAAAAGAAATTGCAGTCATGGGCATTCTTGCACCATAATGAAATTTACTTACAAATAAGAAATCACCCACCAATAGTGTTTTTTCTAAAGATGAAGTTGGAATTGTAAAAGGCTGCATTACATAGGTATGCACAATGGTGGCAGCAACAACTGCGAACAAAATTGAACTGATCCATTCTCCTGCGGCTGTTCTAGGTTTTAAGCTTCTATCACTTATATAGGTTACATCTTGAGTATAATTGATATAATAAATATATAATCCAAAAGTACAGACTCCTAAAAAAGTGTCGGTATTGCTATTTCTTCCAAAACTTCTTAGGGTTTCTACCCAAATTACAGGAAACATGATGAGGTTAACAATTGGAATAAATAGTAATAAAGTCCACCAAGGTGAACGGTTTATTATTTTCATTAATACAATTGCATTATAAATAGGTATTGCAGCTTCCCAAGCTTTTCTTCCCGCCTTTATATAAAGTTTCCAAGTTCCTAAAAAGTGGATCACTTGAACTAATAGTATGAAAATTAATAAAGTAGTAAATGTCATTTTAGTTGGTATTCGTTATTTTATTTGTAAAACATCTTTCATGGTAAAGATCCCTTTTTTATCTGCAAGCCATTCTGCCGCAAGTATCGCTCCTAAAGCAAAACCATCTCTAGAGTGCGCTTCGTGTTTAATTGAAATAGTGTCAATATTTGAATCATAATTAATGATATGGGTACCCTTAATATCATTTATTCGTTTGGCAGTAATATTAATATTCTCCGCTTCTGTTCCATTTAATTCCCAATTTTTTTTATCTGAATTCCTTATAATTCCTTCTGCTAAAGTAACTGCGGTACCACTAGGGATATCTAGTTTTTGATTGTGATGAACCTCTTCTATAGAAACTTGATAATCTTTCCAAGGTTCCATAAGGTTTGAAACATATTCATTGATACTAAAAAAAAGGTTGACACCAATACTGAAATTAGACGCATAGATAAAACTTCCGTTACGATTTTCACATAACTTTATCATTTTATCGTAATGCGCAAGCCAACCTGTAGTTCCAGACACAATTGGGATATTATTTTCTAAGCAAAATTTAATATTTGAAACTGCAGATTGAGGAGTTGAAAATTCAATAGCTATATCAGCTTTTAATATTTCTTCTTTTGAAGAGTATTGATTTATTCTTGAAACAATGGTATGGCCTTTTTTAACGGCTAATTTTTCAACTATTTTCCCCATTTTTCCATAACCTAATAAAGCTATTTTCATTTTAAACGGTATTTTAATGATAAACTGTAATTTGCGCTTGCATCGATTGGATTGATATTAAAAACAGGTTCAAAAGTTAAATCATCATTCACATTAAATTGACTTAAATGGGCATCTACATTAGCATCTATAATGTTTAGTAAATAGAATGCTACAGCAACAGCAATACTAGTATCTTTATTTCTTTTTGCGGTTTTTTGTGCATCTACCAATCTATCTGAAGAAATGATAGGAGTTGTTCCAGTTCCCCAATACTCATCGTCTGTAAATCCTGCTAACCTTCTTTTATAAGCATCTCTAAAGTTATTATAATCTTTGTTATTTTGCACATAAAAATAAATACTGATACCGATCCCTGCATAGATGATAGGTATTTTCCAGTATTTTTTAGTGTAGGCTTGTCCTAAGCCCGGAAGAACAGCAGAGTAAAATGCAGCTTTTGCAGGAGCTAAAGGATTGTAATCATTGTTTTTAATAAGAGTATCCTCAACAATCAATACACTTTCCTGTTTAAAGAAAAGGGTGTCTGATTTCTGAGCAAACAAAGAAGTTACTGAAAATAAAAGGAAGGTATAGAAAAGTTTATTTTTCACTTTTAAGCAAATTCAAGATTCTTTGAAAGTCATTTTTATTTTTAAAAGAAATTGACAATTTTCCTTTTCCTCCACCTGTATTTTTAATGCTTACATCACTACTTAGATATTCAGATAAGACTATTTTTGCTGAATTTAAGTAGGAGGGAAGTGTTGCTTTCTTATGTGGGTTTTTTATTTCAGAACTATCTTTTAAGGTCCTAACTAAAGCTTCTGTTTCTCTAACTGAAAGATTTTTAGAAATTACTTTTTCATAGATGTCAAGCTGTTCACCGAGGTTGCTAATATTAATGATGGCTCTTCCGTGACCCATGGCAATAAAACCATCTCGCATGCCTGTTTGAATAATTGGATCTAGTTTTAAAAGGCGTAAATAATTTGCAATGGTAGAACGGTTTTTACCTACACGATCACTTAATTGTTCTTGTGTAACTTTAATCTCTTCTATTAAACGTTGATAGGAAAGAGCAATTTCTATGGGATCTAAATCTTGACGTTGAATATTCTCAACCAAGGCCATTTCCAATGATTCTTGGTCATTTGCGATTCTAATAAAAGCGGGGATACTTTCTTTTCCAATTAGTTTTGAAGCACGATATCTTCTTTCGCCGCTAACTAGCTGAAATTTATTAAATCCTAGTTTTCTTACTGTAATGGGTTGAATGACGCCTAATTCTTTAATGGAAGATGCTAGTTCTTGAAGTGATTCTTCATTAAAACTTGACCTAGGTTGAAAAGGATTCATTTCAATAGCATGTAATTCTAAGGCTACAATACTCCCAACAACTTGATCAGCATTTTTATCAGCAACTGATTTTATATCGTTACTAGGATCTTTTAATAATGCAGATAACCCTCTTCCAAGAACTTGTTTTTTAGTTGCTTTCGCCATTTAATCAAATTCGTTTTTCTCAATTAATTCTTGTGCCAAACTTAAATAATTATTGGCACCTTTACTACCAGCATCGTAACTAATAATACTTTCTCCATAGCTTGGTGCTTCTCCTAAACGAACGTTACGTTGAATGATTGTTTTAAAAACCATTTTATC
>CAJXVL010000121.1 GCA_913061205.1 uncultured Flavobacteriaceae bacterium
ATTAGTTTTCCAAAGCAAAAAGAACTAAAAGAGTATTTAGCTTTGTTAGAAGAAGCCAAAAAGAGAGACCATAGAAAACTAGGAAAAGAATTAGAATTATTCACTTTTTCTCAAAAAGTAGGACAAGGACTTCCTTTATGGTTACCGAAAGGAGCAGCATTAAGAGAACGTCTAGAAAATTTCTTGAAAAAAGCACAGAAAAAAGCTGGCTATGAAATGGTGATATCTCCTCACATAGGGAATAAAGAACTTTATGTAACGTCTGGGCATTATGAAAAATATGGAGCAGATAGTTTTCAAGCAATTAAAACACCAAATGAAGGTGAGGAGTTTTTATTAAAACCTATGAATTGTCCTCATCATTGTGAAATATTTAATTCAAAACCTTGGTCTTATAAAGATTTACCTAAACGATTTGCAGAATTTGGAACTGTATATAGGTATGAACAAAGTGGAGAACTTCATGGATTAACACGAGTTAGGGGTTTCACTCAAGATGATGCTCATATTTTCTGTATGCCAGATCAGTTGGACGAAGAATTTAAGAAAGTTATTGATTTAGTTTTATACGTTTTTGGATCTTTAGGTTTTGAAAATTTTACCGCTCAAGTTTCCTTAAGAGATCCAAATAATCCTGATAAATATATTGGAAGTGATGAAAATTGGGAAAAAGCTGAAAAAGCTATTTTAAACGCAACTATAGAAAAAGGATTAGATTATGTTGTAGAAACTGGTGAAGCTGCATTTTATGGGCCAAAATTAGATTTTATGGTCAAGGACGCATTGGGTAGAAGTTGGCAATTAGGTACTATTCAAGTAGATTATAATCTTCCTGAACGATTTAAACTAGAATATAAAGGAAGTGATAACGAAATGCACCGTCCTGTAATGATACACCGTGCTCCTTTTGGAAGTATGGAACGTTTTATCGCAATTTTATTAGAGCACACAGGGGGTAATTTCCCATTATGGCTTATGCCGGAACAAGTTAGTATACTATCTTTGAGTGAAAAATATGAAAAATACGCTCAAAAAGTTTTTAATCTGCTCGAAAATAACGAAATTCGCGCCCTTGTTGATAATAGAAATGAAACTATTGGAAAAAAAATTCGGGAAGCAGAAATGAATAAAATCCCGTATATGTTGATAATAGGGGAGCAAGAAGAAAATGA
The DNA here is from genome assembly GCA_913061205.1 of uncultured Flavobacteriaceae bacterium. GTDB lineage: Bacteria > Bacteroidota > Bacteroidia > Flavobacteriales > Flavobacteriaceae > Marifrigoribacter. The sequence goes on from CAJXVL010000121.1 coordinate 1,173, forward strand.
AAATTCAGTTTCAGTAAGAAAACACAGTGAAGGGGATTTAGGCTCCATGACTGTTGAAGCGTTATCTAAGATGATAAACGACGAAATTGATAAGAATAAAAAAGAATTTATTGTTTAATTTTTAAATTATATAGTCATAGCAATACGTAGAAAAAGAAGTAGAGGCCCTGCAAGGGTAATTAAAGAAGATAAGCACAGAATTAATAGCAGAATTCGCGCTCAAGAAGTACGTCTTGTGGGTGAAAATGTCGAAGTTGGTGTTTATACTTTAAGCAAGGCATTAGAAATCGCTAAGGAACAAGAAGTAGATCTTGTGGAAATTTCACCTAACGCTACGCCTCCTGTATGTAAAGCAATGGACTATAAAAAGTTTGTTTACGAACAAAAAAAACGGGAGAAGTCTTTAAAGTCAAAAGCGACAAAAGTTATTATTAAAGAGATTCGTTTTGGTCCAAATACGGATGACCACGATTATCAATTTAAAAAGAAGCACGCTGAGAAATTTTTAAATGAAGGAGCTAAATTAAAAGCTTTTGTCTTTTTTAAAGGACGATCAATTATTTATAAAGATAAAGGAGAAATTTTATTACTACGTCTAGCACAAGATTTGGAGGACTTTGGTAAAGTGGAACAAATGCCTAAATTAGAAGGTAAGCGTATGACGATGTTCATCGCTCCTAAAAAGGTTAAGTAAAAAGAATATTCACCCTCAACAGGGTTTTATATAAGTGAAATAAATAGATAAAAACTAGGAAAAATGCCTAAACAAAAGACAAAATCTAGTGCCAAAAAAAGATTTAAAGTTACTGGTACTGGTAAAATTAAAAGAAAGCACGCGTTTAAGAGTCATATCTTAACAAAGAAGACTAAAAAACGTAAGCTAGCTTTAACACACGATACCGTTGTGCATAAAGCAGATGAAAGTAATGTTAAGCAAATGCTTCGAATGAAGTAAAACTTAACCGGTTAACAAAAATTATAAACCCTGGAGTTAGGCAATAAAGAATTCTAATATAGGAATCGCCTACTACAAAAAAACAAAAAATTATGCCAAGATCAGTAAATTCAGTTGCAAAAAGAGCCCGAAGAAAAAAGGTGATGAAGCAAGCCAAAGGTTACTTTGGAAGACGTAAAAATGTATGGACTGTTGCTAAAAACGCTGTTGATAAAGCGATGCAATATTCATATAGAGACCGTCGTGCAAAAAAGAGAACTTTCCGTGCCTTATGGATTACCCGTATTAATGCAGGTGCAAGACTACACGGTATGTCTTATTCTCAGTTTATGGGAAAAGTAAAATCTAATAGTATCGAACTTAACCGTAAGGTATTAGCAGATTTAGCAATGAACCATCCAGATGCTTTTGAAGCTATCGTAAATAAAGTAAAATAAGACATTAATAACATATTTATTTCACTTAAAATCCCGCTCTAACGAGTGGGATTTTTTTTATTATATTTATAAATCTTACATTAAAAAAGATTGTGTACCTTAGTTAAAAAGAAGGTCATGCGATATTTATTTTTCCTTTGGATAATTTTAGCTTCTATGCTTCTAAATGAGCTATATGCTCAAAGCGAAAATATTTATAAAATAAATCGTCATGAATCAGTTTACATACCACTTGGTAAAGTTTCATTTGCAGATAGCATTGTAGGGTTTAATATAGGAAACCCTCTTCCCTTTAAAAAATATAGCGATAGTTCACAAGCATTAAATGCCCCTAATTACACAACCTATGACATCCCAAATTATGTATCTCTTGGCTGCAAAGGAAATCTAACAGTTGCTTTTACAGATAATGGTTTTATGAATCTAAGGGGAAATGATTTGTATATTTTTGAAGTTGGACCTTCTAAAGAAGCTGCAAAAATAGAGATATCTGAAAATGGGGATGAATGGATTTTTGCAGGAAATATTACTGGTGGGAAATCTATTATAGATTTAGAAGATCAAAATATTTCTTCAGAAAAAGTTTTTTATTTTGTTAGAATAACAGATCAAAAAAAGGTGTGTAATAGCAAAACTGCTGGCGCAGATATTGATGCTATCGGTGCTATTAATTGTGTTATCAAAATAACATTTAATACTGAATTCCTTTTTGACTTTGACAAACATGAACTTAAACCATCAGCAGATATTATATTGCAGCAGCTTTCAGAAACTATTCAAAAAGTTGAAAATGCAACAATTTTAATTGAAGGTCATACTGATAGTGATGGAAAAGGAGCTTATAATTTGGCTTTGTCCCAAAAAAGATGCTTATCAGTTGAAAAAGAATTGATATTTTTGCTTGGAGAACAATCAACTTATGATTATGAATTAGCGTCTTATGGGGAGAATAATCCAAAAGTTTTAAATAACACAGAAGAAAATAAGCAGTTAAATAGAAGAGTTGAAATCACGATACTTCCACCACAAAGCTACTATAGGTCTATAAAAAATTAAGTCTTCTGTTTTTTCTTTTTTGCAGCAGGAAATAATACATTATTTAATATTAGACGATATCCTGGAGAACTAGGGTGTAGCTCTAATTCTGTTTTTGCATCTCCAACTCTGTGCTGATAATCTTCAGGATCATGACCTCCATAAAAAGTAAAAAATCCTTTTCCTTTTATACCGTGAATATATCGAGCCTCTCCATTTGTTTTTTGTTCTCCCATGATCAAAACACTTGCTTTCACTTGCTCCCTCGCATAGGATGTGGTTTGTCCCATAAAACCTTTTATTAGCGAAGTATGGTTTTGCACTAACATGGTAGGAATTGGATCCCATTTCGCTGAATAATCCATCAAAGTAAAATAATCTATTTCTTTAATAATTTTTCTTTTTGATGTCATATCAATTGATGAAAATTCATAAACCATCGGACTTCTTTCCAGTATAAAATCTTTAAAAGCAAACGTATTATTATAATTAATTTTACTTTGATATCCAGCTTCACTTGGATCTTCATCAAACATAGCCTCACAAATATCAACACCTTCTGCAGCTAATGCAATGTCAAAACTATCGGTGGCACTACACATTGCAAACATAAAGCCTCCACCGACAACATAATCTCTTATTTTTAAAGATACCGCTAATTTAAGTTGAGAAACTTTACTATACCCAGATTTTACTGCCATTGCCTCAGCCTCTTTTTTATTTTTTATATACCAAGGTGCTGCTCTATAAGCTCTATAAAATTTACCATATTGTCCCGTAAAATCTTCATGATGTAAATGCAACCAATCAAATAATAATAATTGATCTGTCAATACTTCCTCATCGTAAATTACTGTATATGGAATTTCAGCATAAGTTAGTACCATCGTAACTGCGTCATCCCAAGGTTGGTTTCCTTTTGGAGAATAAACAGCAATTCTAGGAGCTTTTTCTAGTACCACAGCTTCCATGTTTTGAGAAGGACTACTTATTAAATTTAAAATTTCTTCAGTTTTTGAATTCGATAGGACTTCAAACGATATACCTCTAATTTGGCATTCTTTTTTAATTTCTTCTGTATCAGGTAACAAAAAAGAACCTCCCCTGTAATTTAATAGCCACTTAACTTTTAATTGTTTTTCAAGAGTCCAATAGGTTATTCCATAAGCCTTAAGATGTTCGGTCTGACTTTCAGCATCCATAGGTATAAGTATATAGGATGCTGAAACCGGAACACTAAATAGAAGGATAAATAATAAAATATAAAGATGCCTCATAAAGCTAATATACAGACAAAATTCAAGCCATGATAGTAACTAAGGACTTAAAAAGAACTATTTAACATAAATTTTTGAAAAGAATAATTAGTATTCTTATAGATAATTAAAACGGAACATCATCATCATTGCCAGATGGCAAATCGCTATTCATAGAACTACCAAAAGCTTCATCTGGTGATGCAGAGGGATTTTCTTTGAATGTATCATCATTTGCAGCAGCATTCATTCTTGAATGGAATTCATTAGAAAAATTAAAATTATCTAAATCTTCAAACTTCCCTAAATGGCCTAAGAATTTTAATCTAATTTCATCCAAACCACCATTACGATGTTTTGCAACTATAAACTCTCCTTGACCTTCAGTAGGACTATGTTCATCGTCATCCCATTCGTCAATCTTATAGTATTCAGGTCTGTAAATAAATGAAACAATATCTGCATCTTGTTCTATCGCACCAGATTCTCTTAAATCAGATAATAGTGGTCGTTTTGTTCCTCCCCTTGTTTCAACTGCACGAGAAAGCTGTGACAATGCTATTACTGGAATATTTAATTCTTTGGCCAGTGCTTTTAAGTTTCTTGAAATGGTAGAGATTTCTTGTTCACGATTACCACCTTTTTGACCACCCCCAGCAGTCATCAATTGAAGGTAATCTACCATTATCATTTTTATTTTATGTTGTGAAGCTAACCTTCTAGCTTTTGCTCTTAAATCAAAAATTGACAGGGATGGCGTATCGTCAATAAATAATGGAGCTTTCTCAAGACTTTTAACTTTGACGTTTAATTGTTCCCATTCGTGCTTTTCAAGGTTTCCAGTTCTTAGTTTTTCTGAACTCAACCCTGTTTCTGATGAAATTAAACGGGTAATTAATTGAATTGATGACATCTCTAAAGAAAAGAATGCTACCGGAATATTATGTAATACAGAAATATTACGAGCCATTGATAATGAAAAAGCTGTTTTACCCATACCTGGACGAGCAGCAATAATAATTAAATCACTAGGTTGCCATCCAGAAGTTAAATTATCTAATTTTGTAAATCCAGATGGAATACCAGATAAACCGTCCTTGTTAGCAATTTCTTCAATTTTTTTCTTTGCTTCAATTACAAGGTCTTGTGCACTTATAGTTGATTTTTTTATATTCCCTTGAGTAATTTCATATAATTTAGATTCTGCTGTATCTAACAAGTCGAAAACATCGGTACTTTCATTGTAGGAATCTTCAATTATTTCATTCGAAATTTTAATCAAACTTCGCTGAATGTATTTTTGAATGATGATCCTAGCATGAAATTCAATATGAGCTGAAGAAGATACCTTTTGAGTTAACTGAATGAGGTAAAAATCGCCTCCAATTAAATCAAGGCTTTTTAAATTTTTTAATTTTGCTGAAACAGTTAATAAGTCAATTGGTAGCCCTTCTTTAAATAGCATAAAAATGGCTTCGAAAATTTTTTGATGGGCAGAATTATAAAAAACCTCCGGATGTAAAATATCTATTACCTCATCCACTCCTCGTTTATCAATCATCATCGCTCCAAGCACAACTTCTTCTAAATCAATTGCTTGTGGCGGTATCTTTCCTTTCTCTAAAGAAATAACCTGGCTTTGCTTTTTAGAATAAGAAGATTGGGGTTTGAGTTTTTCCATAGAGCGAATTTAAATAAAATTGTAAGGTTCGGTGGTATAAAAACATTAATCTAAGTTAACCATTCATTAACAATTTAGCTGTTAAAAACTATAATAAATTGTTAATAAGCATAAAAAAATCCGAAAAAT
>CAJXVL010000122.1 GCA_913061205.1 uncultured Flavobacteriaceae bacterium
CTACACGTAAGGAGTCGTCGGCAGCGTCAGATGTGTATAAGAGACAGCGCTAATAATTAACCTAGTTTGAAAGTAAGATGTTATTTCTCTAGCCTCTGTAGCTAGCTTTAAAATATTTTTTTCTGAAACATTTTTTAAACGTAATTGCACTAATTCTGCACCAGACGCACATGCTTTTTGAATGTTTTCCAGGTGGGCTACTGGAGTGTTTCCTTGAGATATATAATGGAGTTTAGGTATAATCATGCCTTCGTTTATAATTGGATGCGCATTTCTAAAATTTAAATAAAATTGATTGATGTATTAATCTCAGCAAAAATGATAAATAAAAAACTGTTTACACGTTAAAAGAAAAAGAATCCAATTAAAACAAATAGATTTCAAAGTTAATTTTTAAAATTGATTTATTGGTCATATCTTTGTAAACTAATAAGTATTAATAAATTAAATTACATTACAATGAGTAAAGGAACAGTAAAATTTTTCAATGATGCCAAAGGATTTGGTTTCATCACAGAAGAAGGAGTAGAAAAAGACCACTTTGTGCACATTTCTGGACTAGTCGATGAGATTAGAGAAGGTGACCAAGTTGAATTCGACTTACAAGAAGGAAACAAAGGATTAAATGCAGTAAACGTAAAAGTTATCTAATATACATCCATATATTTTCAAAAAAACCCTATCAATTTTGATGGGGTTTTTTATTATAAACTAATATGGTTTCCAAAACGAAAAATTTATATTTAAAGTTTCTATAAATCGCTTAAAATTAAGTAGTTGATTTTTAGTGGTAAAAGCATTAAAAGATTAGATCAAAAATGAGTAAAAACAAGCCTAATTTGGAGGTGGCAACATGTATCAAAATATTACAAGAATTAGTAGCAGATACCAATCAACTTTTCGAATTACCAGAAGCACAAAGAATAGCACTTTATAAGCTTGCAGGCGAATTATCTAGACCCAATAGAGATGAGTTTCAACGCAGACGAAAAGATGCTAAAAAAGCTATAAAACGCAAAATGATTGCAAAAGATACCCATGCCAGAAAAACGACAGGTATTCGATCTGCTCGTGAATCAGCATTATTTAAAGCTCCGAAATTATTAGCAGCAGCTTCAATTCCAAACCAAACATTAAAATTAGAATCTCCAAGAAACTGTTATGTATGTAAAACTATTTATACCCAGCTACATCATTTCTATGATACCATGTGTACAGAATGTGGCGATTTAAATTATGGCAAACGTTTTCAAACTACAGATTTAAAAGGTCAAGTCGCCGTCATTACGGGTTCTAGATTAAAAATAGGCTACCACATAACATTAATGTTATTACGATCTGGCGCTACTGTTGTTGCGACCACACGATTTCCTGCAGATTCTGCCATCCGATTTTCTAAAGAAGATGATTATAAACAATGGAGTGACCATTTGCATATTCACGGATTGGATTTGCGACACATTCCTAGCGTAGAGATTTTCTGCAATTATATAGAGCAAAAATACGATCGATTGGACATTTTAATTAACAACGCTGCACAAACGGTAAGGCGACCATCCGGGTTTTATTTTCATTTAATGAAAAATGAAAAACTACCTATTGACCAATTACCCATACTTGCACAAAATTTATTAAAAGACCACAAAAGTTGTTTAGAAGAATTATCAAACTTAAGTATTGGTGTTTCAAAAACAAATAAAAACAACGTCTTACCAGTCACTTGGCATGGACCAGAACCAGGTATTGGCTTACGTAATTCAGCAGAATTGTCTCAAATACCCTATAGCTTTGATAATTCCTTACAAACAGCTGAAGTATTTCCAGAAGGTGAATTAGATGCCGATTTACAACAGGTAGATCTTCGAGAAACCAATAGCTGGCGTTTAAAATTAGGTGAAATCGAAACTACCGAAATGGTAGAAGTACAGTTAGTAAATGCAGTAGCTCCTTTTGTGTTGTGCAATCGTTTGTCGAATTTAATGATGAAAGAAAATACAGGTAAAAAGCACATTGTCAATGTTACAGCAATGGAAGGGAAATTCCATAGATTTAAAAAAATTGATAGACATCCACATACCAATATGGCTAAAGCAGCTTTAAATATGTTAACACACACTTCAGCATCTACTTTCGCAAAGTCTGGCATTTATATGAATGCTGTAGATACCGGTTGGGTTACTGATGAAGATCCTGTAACATTATCTAAAAAGAAAATAGCTATTCACGATTTTCAGCCACCATTAGATATTGTAGACGGAGCTGCAAGAGTAATGGACCCCATAATTGATGGTATAAATACAGGTAAACATTGGTCAGGTAAATTTTTGAAGGATTATTTTCCTATTGATTGGTAACATGGATTTATTTTTTAACAAGCAGCACTAGATGTGTTAAAATGCTAAATTAAAGAGGAGTGGAGTAGAAATTTTATGAAAAACCATCATAACTCCCCATTGCTGTTAATCCATGAAAATGTGTTTGTAAAATTTAACTTCACATAAAAAAACTATTCTCTTATCTTTATAGCAAGAAAAAACTATGAGTTTTAAACTATTATCTTCTCCTTTGCAAGGTTTTACCGATTTTCGTTTTAGAAATGCACAAAATAAATATTTTGGAGGCATAGATACTTTTTATGCACCTTACATTCGTTTAAATGGCAAACTAAAGATAAAATCCTCGAACGAACGTGATTTACTACCAGATCACAATGCTACCTTAGAAGTGATACCACAAGTAATTACAAATGATGCTGATGAATTTTTATTTGTTACTAAATACATACAAAAATTAGGTTATAAAGAACTCAATTGGAATTTAGGCTGTCCATATCCAATGGTTACTAATCGTGGAATGGGTTCCGGCTTAATTTGTGATCCAAATAAAATAGACGATATTTTACAACGCGTTCACAATGAAACTGATGTTTTGGTCTCTATGAAAATGCGAATGGGTTATGAAAATAGTGAAGAAATCCTCCATACTTTTCCTGTTTTAGATAAATATCCACTAAAAAACGTTGCGATACATGCACGTATTGGAAAACAATTATACAAAGGTGATGTAGATTTGGAGGCATTTCAAAAATGTATAGACCTAGCAAAACACAAATTATATTATAATGGAGATATTACTACTGTGGAACAATTTAAAAAAATGAAAGACCGGTTCCCAAGTATTGATCACTTTATGATTGGTCGAGGTTTAATTGCTGATCCCTTTTTACCGAGTATGATAAAAAATGATGTAACCGAATACCCTCCAAATCGCTGGGAGTTATTTAAAGCTTTTCATGACGAAATATACCAACAATACGATGCTGCTTTATCTGGTCCAACCCCTATAAAAATGAAAATGTTAGGTTTTTGGGACTATTTTTCACAGTCTTTTTCTAATCCTCATAAAACTTATAAAAAGATTAAAAAAGCAAGCAATCCCTTGAAATATAAGCAAGCTGTAAAAGAAATTTTAATGAGTGAGAAATAAAATAGAATAAGGGCTTTAAAATACAAATGAACTTTGCCAGTTAAGCACTTAATAAAGCATTATATTTGAGTAAATTAAGAAATATAAAAATTCCTAAAAACAACAGGAATTTATAACAGCTATTATTATTTATTTAAGTCAACAATAATGAAACATACCTATATAATTGATGGGATGACTTGCAATAATTGTAAAGCTTCTGTAGAAAAATATATTAATGCTTTAGAAAACGTAAGCCATGTTTCTGTTCACCTTGAAAATGGAGAAACAGAAGTAACAATGGATAAGCATATTAGTACTGAATTACTAAAAAAGGCATTACCAGAAAAATTTACGTTATCAGAAAAGAAAGAAAAAAATATCTTTTCATCCAATATAACTATTGACGAAGAAAAAACTAAATTACAACAGTTAAAGCCACTACTGCTCATCATTTTTTATATCACAACGGCAAGTCTGCTTCTTCACTATAAAGATTGGTCTTGGAACGAATTTATGCTGGATTTTATGGGCTTATTCTACATTGTGTTTAGCTTCTTTAAAATGTTGGATTTAAAAGGTTTTCCGGAGTCATTTAAAATGTATGACCCGTTGGCAAAGCGCATTCCACTTTATGGATGGTTGTACCCTTTTATTGAAACCGTTTTGGGTCTAATGTTTTTAATGCGATTTGAAGTTGATATCGCTTTAGTTGTTACACTTATTGTGTTAGGAACTACCACGATTGGAGTACTCAAAACACTTTTAGATAAAAAACACATTCGATGCGCATGTTTAGGAACCGCTTTAAAATTGCCGATGACAGAAGCAACATTAATTGAAAACACGATCATGATGGCAATGGCAATACTAATGCTGTTAAATATATCATGAGATGGATATATAGTTTATTCTTTTATTTAAACATTTAACATAACATGAAAAAGCGACTAAATTTTTTATTTTATTTTTTTAGCACCTTACTTTTTAGTCAGGACTATGTGCCATTATTGGATGACTATAATGAATGGCAAGTCACAAATTGTTATTTTGGATGTTTAACCGATGTTTATTATACGGATGGTGATACTATTACTGATGGTCATAATTATAAAATATTAGATGGTTATCATTTTATTTCAAGAACCATTTTGTTAAGAGAAGATATTTTAGAAAAAAAGGTGTTTCTAAATTTCATACAAGCAACTGGAAATACTGAATATTTATTATATGATTTTTCTTTAAATATTGATGATTCTATTGACATGAAAAACCCAATTTCTCCATTTCTTGAAAATGCAGGTTATTATAATTTAGATTCGATTATTCCCAGACCTTTAGTTAATGGCAATGACTATCGTCATTTTTATCTTTCTCCCTCAGAATCTAATATTGTAAGTACAACAAATGCGATTTGGATTGAAGGTGCAGGATCATTATCACTAATTACTGCTCCAAGTGGTGAGCCAGATATAAACGGGGCAGGACATTTAAGTTGTTTTTATAAAAATGGAGATTATTTTTATACCAACTTGGATTCTATAGATTCTTGTGAGCCTACTGTTATTTTAAATATTAATGAAAGTAATTATCCGCTTTCTGATATAATAGTCAGTTCCAATAACATTCTAAATAGTTGTCATTTAATTAATTTAGAAAATATAAAGCTAATTGACATTTACACTATAAATGGAAAAAAAGTAGCTAGTTATCATAATTACGGAAATAAAGAACTTAAATTTGATACAACATCCTATCAAGCTGGAATCTATTTTATCATTGTTTACACAAATCAATTTAAGAAGAAGACAATTAAAATCATAATTGAATAGTTATTTAAACCATACAATAGGTTATAAAACCTTGATAATTTATAGCTATAAATAGTTATGAATAATAAGGTTCTTAAATAGTGACTGTTTTAGAATGTTCCATAAAATAGGACTTAAAGCGTTTTAGTATTGGATGCATTTTTTCTGAGTAGAGTACAAATTGGCATTTATTGATACTTTGAGTAATTGACATAACCGCAGTATATGAAGATTTTTGAACTAAAAATTCTGCATCGTCGATACTAAATATCTTCAATTGAGAAGTACTTACACCATTTAATGACATTAACTTATTCATTGTTTTTGGTGTGGAAATAAGAATGTCGATACCCTCAAATATTTCTGATTTTTGCATGTCAATATGGAGCTGTTCATAGCTCGCATAAACTCGTAAAGAATTGTATTTAGTGTGTTTTATAAAAGCATCATATAACTCCAATGCTTTTTCTCTATTTTCTACAAGAACAACAGCTCTTGGTGCATTTCCAATTGCCTGACATTTTAATTTTTGTAAGGTAGTAAGAATAAGCGTGGTTGTTTTTCCACTATCTTTTGGGGCCGTGCAAAATAGATTTGTGCCACTTTTTATTACAGGAATACATTGGCTCTGAAAAGGAGTGGGTGTTATTATTTCTAGATCATCTAGCTTCTCACGTATATCGGAATGTAATTTTTTAAAAGGCATAAAAATTAAAGCGCTAACAGTTTAGAATAAAATTCATTATAATTTGAGCAAATATACTATTAAATAGACGGAATTATTTTTTCTATGAAACCTTTACAAGTAACAAAATTAATTAAAGGTTTAAAATCTTAGATACATTCTTACCTACTATGAAATTTATGCATGTAATTTTCTAAAGTGCTTTTTTATATAGAAAGTTTGTACTTTTACATTTAAACAAATATTATATCTACCAATTAAATTAAAATGACAACTAGCAGACTTGAAGCATTCACGGATGGTGTATTAGCGATTATTATCACCATCATGGTTTTTCAACTTAAAGCACCTGAAGAAACAAATTTAGAAGCCTTATATCCAAAAGCAGGTGTATTTATCAGTTACTTAATTAGCTTTATATATGTTGGGATTTATTGGAATAATCATCATTTTTTATTTCAATATATAGAAAAAGTGACCGGTAAAATTTTATGGGCAAATTTACACTTTCTGTTTTGGCTATCGCTAATTCCTTTCACCACTTCTTGGGTAGGCGAAAACCATTTAGATGATTCTCCACTTGCACTATATGGCTTTACGCTTTTAATGTGTGGAATATCGTTTGTTATCTTACAAATGGTTATTATTAGAGCTGTCTCTTATACACATCTCCGAGCCCACGAGACGTAGAGGAATCTC